>NZ_JAIWOF010000172.1 GCF_020217025.1 Flavobacterium sp.
CTGTTGGTAGAATAGAGAAGTAGCTAACTTCTTTTTCTAATTTGTAGTGATTGTTTATAACGCTTTCAAACGCTTTCCATTGGTCGTAACGTAAATTATCGATAACTACAAACAAAATAGGTTTGTCTTTTTTACGGATTTCAGGCGCTACTAATTCACCAAAAATTTCATGAGAAAGAATGGGTTTGTCAGCTTTTGGTTGAAACCAATCTTCGTAATTACGTTCGATGAATTTTCCAAATTGTGCATTAGCTTCGGTTTTTTGACTTTCTAAAATTTCTACCATGCTTTGGTCTTCGATGTTTTCCAACTCTAATTCCCAAAACAATAGTTTTTTGTACAATTCCACCCAGTCTTCATAACTACGAACCATTGCCATATCCATCGCAATTTTTCTAAATTCTTTCTGATAATCCAAAGTTGTTTTTTCGGAAATCAAGCGCGAATGGTCTAAATTCTTCTTTAAACTCAATAAAATCTGGTTTGGATTCACAGGTTTTATCAAATAATCGGCAATTTTAGAACCGATTGCTTCTTCCATGATATATTCTTCTTCACTTTTGGTAATCATAATCACCGGAACCGAAGATTTCTTTTCTTTTAATTCAGATAAAGTTTCCAAACCGCTTAAACCAGGCATATTTTCATCTAAGAAAACAATGTCGAAATTATTTTCTTCAAACAAATCGATAGCGTCTTGTCCGTTATTGCAAGTGGTTACGTGATAATTTTTCTTTTCTAAAAACAAGATATGGGGTTTCAATAAATCAATTTCATCGTCAACCCAAAGTATTTTTATCTGACTCATATTTCTTAATTTGTGTGCAAGTTACTATTTATTAAACGAGGTTTGTATTAAATATTGTATAAAATTTTCAATACTTTTTAACGATTTCATTTTGTAAAAAATCGCTACATTTGTTACTAAAATTATCAAATTGTGAGCCAAACCAACAAACTCAAAATATTTAACGATCCTATTTATGGTTTTATTACCATTCCCAATAGTTTAATTTACGATTTAATTCAGCATCCATATTTTCAACGTTTACGAAGAATTTCCCAAATGGGAATGTCGTATTTGGTCTATCCAGGAGCGCATCACACACGTTTTCATCATGCGTTGGGTTGTATGCACATCATGCAAAAAACGGTTCAAACCTTGCAATTTAAAGGCGTTTCTATTTCGGAAGAAGAAGAAAATGCGCTATATATTGCGATTTTGTTGCACGATATTGGTCACGGTCCCTACAGTCACGCTATGGAACACAGTATTGTGGAAGAAGTACATCACGAAGAGTTATCGTTGTTGTTCATGGAGCAATTGAATAAAGAATTTGATGGAAAATTAGCACTTGCGATTCAAGTTTTTAAAGGGGAATATCATAGAAAATTCATGTTGCAATTGATTTCAAGTCAGTTGGATATGGACCGAATGGATTATTTAAAACGCGATAGTTTTTACAGCGGTGTAGCTGAAGGAAACATCAACAGCGAGCGTTTAATCCAAATGATGAACGTGCAAGATGATTATTTGGTAATCGAAGAAAAAGGAATTTACTCAGTTGAAAAGTTTTTGGTTGCCCGAAGATTGATGTATTGGCAAGCGTATTTGCACAAAACCAGTGTAGTTGCGGAATTAATCTTGACCAAAATTCTAAAGCGTGCCAAAGAATTAACTCAAAAAGGAATTCTTTTACCTTGTAGTGAGCCGTTGCAATTCTTTTTACAAAACAAAATTTCCTTGGCTGATTTCGATAAAAGTGTTTTAGATAAGTTTTCGTATTTAGATGATTATGATGTTTTGGGTGCGATAAAAGCTTGGCAATTTCATGATGATTTTGTCTTACAATCACTTTGTAGAATGATATTAAATCGTGATTTACTAAAGATTCAAATGAGTGATGATAAACCTAATAAAGAGAATTTGTTAGTTATTAAAAATAAATACATTTCTATTGCTAAAATTTCAGACAAAGAAGCGGATTATTTTGTTTTCAAAGGAAAATTAAAAAATCAAGCGTATAGCAAATCAAGTGAGCCTATTCGCATTTTGAAAAAAGATAAAACCATTGAAGATGTAGTAGAAGCTTCAGATCAATTGCACTTAAAAGCTTTGTCAAAACCAGTAACAAAATACTTCATTTGTTTTCCAAAAGTGGTCTTAGAATCTTAACTTTTTAATTTAATTTTATATTTTTGCCAAGTTGAAGTGGAATCAATACTTGGTATTGAATGAAAATGCGTATTTTTATATCCCAAAATCTATCTCATTAGATAGTAATAAAATTTTTAAATGAAGTTTACAGCAGCGCAAATAGCAGGCATTTTAGAAGGTGAAGTAGTGGGCAATCCAGAGGCTGAAGTTTTTAAATTGTCTAAAATAGAGGAAGGAACCGAAGGCTCATTGACGTTTTTGGCGAATCCTAAATACACCAATTATATTTATTCTACTCAAGCAACTGTTACGATTGTTAACAACACTTTTGAGCCAGAACAAGAAATTACAACGACTTTAATTAAGGTTGAAGATGCTTATAAGTCATTTTCAAAGTTGTTAGAATACTACAATCAAGTAAAATTGATGAAATCAGGAATTGAGCAACCTTCAGTTATTTCGGATGGCGTTACTTATGGTTCTGATTTGTATTTAGGAAGTTTTTGTTATGTTGGAAAAAATGTGACTATCGGAAATAATGTAAAAATTTATCCAAATAGTTTCATTGGCGATAACGTAATTATTGGTGATGATTGTGTTTTCTTTGCTGGTGTTCGAATTTATTCGGAAACGGTTATTGGAAATCGTTGTACGATTCACTCAGGAACAATCATTGGTTCAGACGGATTTGGTTTTGCGCCACAAGAAGACGGAACGTATGCAAAAGTACCGCAAATTGGAAATGTAATTATTGAAGATGATGTTGAAATTGGTGCGTGTACAACAGTTGACAGAGCTACTTTAGGTTCAACTATCATTAGAAAAGGAGTGAAATTGGATAATCATATTCAAGTTGCTCACAATGTTGAAATTGGTGAAAACACCGTAATCGCGGCACAAACCGGAATTGCAGGAACTACTAAAATTGGTAAAAACTGTTTAATTGGTGGTCAAGTAGGTTTTGCTGGACATTTAGTAATTGGTGATGGTGTAAAAATTCAAGCGCAATCAGGAATTGGTAAAAATTTAGAAGCTGGAGAAGTAGTTCAAGGAAGTCCGGCATTTAATTACGGAGATTTCGCAAAATCATTTGTACATTTTAGAAATTTACCAAAGATTGTTACCGATATAGAAGAATTAAAAAATAAAATTAAATAATTTAAAATTTTTATCATGGCGAAGCAAACAACAATTGCTGCAGAAATATCATTAAAAGGTGTAGGTTTACACACAGGTCAAGAAGTTGCAATGACTTTTAAACCAGCTCCTGTAAACAACGGATTTACATTTGTACGTGTAGATTTAGAAGGACAACCAATTATTGAAGCTGATGCAAATTATGTTGTAAATACGCAACGAGGCACTAATTTAGAGAAATTAGGAGTAATGATTCAAACACCAGAGCACGTTTTAGCGGCGCTTGTGGGTTGCGATTTAGATAACGTTATCATCGAATTAAACGCTTCTGAACTTCCTATTATGGATGGTTCTTCTAAATATTTTGTTGAAGCTATAGAAAAAGTTGGAATTATTGAACAAGAAGCTGAGCGAAAAGTATATGTTGTAAAAGAGGTAATTTCTTATTTAGATGAAACTACAGGAAGTGAAATTACTGTAATTCCTTCTGATGAATATTGTGTTACTGCAATGGTAGATTTTGGTACTAAAGTTTTAGGAACTCAAAATGCTACAATGAAGGGAATCAAAGAATTTAAAAAAGAAATTGCCAACTGTAGAACATTCAGCTTTTTACATGAATTAGAGTCACTTTTAAATAATGGTTTAATAAAAGGTGGTGATTTAAATAACGCTATTGTTTATGTTGATAAAGAAATTTCAGCAGAAACAATGGAAAATCTTAAAAAAGCTTTTAACAAAGATTCTATTTCAGTTAAAGAAAATGGAATTTTAGATAATCTAACGTTACATTATCCTAATGAAGCAGCAAGACATAAATTGTTGGACATCATTGGAGATTTATCTTTAATAGGAACTCGTATTCAAGGAAAAATTATAGCAAATAAACCAGGTCACTACGTAAACACTCAATTTGCTAAGAAAATTGCTAAAATAATTAAATTAGAAGAGCGTAATAATGTTCCTAGTTATGATATCAACAAAGAACCTGTAATGGATATTCATGGTATTATGGATTTATTACCACACAGACCTCCATTTTTATTAGTTGATAAAATTTTAGAATTATCAGATTCTCATGTGGTAGGTTTAAAAAATGTTACAATGAATGAAGATTTCTTCGTTGGACATTTCCCAGGAGCTCCAGTAATGCCAGGTGTTTTACAGATTGAAGCTATGGCACAAACTGGAGGTATCTTAATTTTAAGTACCGTTCCAGATCCAGAAAATTACTTAACATATTTCATGAAAATTGACAATGTTAAGTTTAAAAATAAAGTCTTACCAGGTGATACCTTATTCTTTAAATGTGATTTAATTTCTCCTATTAGAAGAGGAATTTGTCACATGCAAGCGTATGCGTATGCGAATGGTAAATTAGTTTCAGAAGCCGAATTAATGGCACAAATTGTTAAAGTAAAATAAAAAATCATATGAATCAACCATTAGCTTATGTGCACCCAGGTGCTAAAATAGCAAGAAACGTAGTAATTGACCCTTTTACTACTATTCATAACAATGTTGAAATAGGTGAGGGAACTTGGATTGGTTCAAACGTTACCATCATGGAAGGTGCTCGTATCGGTAAGAATTGTAATATTTTTCCTGGTGCTGTAATTTCAGCGGTTCCTCAAGATTTAAAATTTGGTGGAGAAGAATCGTTAGCGGTAATTGGAGATAATACAACCATTAGAGAATGTGTTACAATCAATAGGGGGACAATTGCTTCTGGTCAAACAAAAATTGGTAAAAACTGTTTGATTATGGCTACGGCTCATATTGCACACGACTGCCATATTGGTGATAACGCTATTATCGTAAATGGTGTTGCTTTAGCCGGACACGTAACTGTGGGAGATTTTGCAATCATTGGTGGTTTAGCAGCGGTTCATCAGTTTATTTCAATTGGTGATCATGCTATGATTTCTGGTGGTTCATTAGTAAGAAAAGACGTTCCTCCGTTTACAAAAGCGGCAAAAGAACCTTTATCTTATGTAGGAATTAACTCAGTAGGATTAAGAAGAAGAGGATTTTCAACAGATAAAATCAGAGAAATTCAAGATATCTACAGAATTTTATACCAAAAAAATTACAATACTTCACAAGCAGTAAGTATCATTGAAGCTGAAATGGAAGCTACAACTGAACGAGATGAAATTTTAGATTTCATTAGAAACTCTTCTCGTGGAATCATGAAAGGTTACACCAGCTCATTGTAATTTTAAATTTAAAAAAGAATAAATCAATAAACATCAAATAAAAACAAAATGGCAAGTACATCAGATATTAGAAACGGATTATGTATCAAATACAATAACGATATTTATAAAATCATCGAATTTCTTCACGTAAAACCAGGTAAAGGACCAGCTTTCGTAAGAACAAAATTAAAATCGTTAACAAACGGAAAAGTATTAGATAACACATTTTCTGCTGGACACAAAATTGATGAAGTACGTGTTGAAACACATACATTCCAATATTTATACGCTGAAGGTGATCAATTTCACTTCATGAATAACGAATCATTTGAACAAATTACGTTAGACAAAAAAGTATTAGATGCTCCAGATTTATTAAAAGAAGGAACAAACGTAATGATTCAAATTAACGCTGAAACAGAAGCGCCTTTATCAGTAGATATGCCAGCTTCTATCGTTTTAGAAGTTACTTATGCTGAGCCAGGAGTTAAAGGAAATACAGCTACAAATGCTACAAAACCAGCAACTGTTGAAACAGGAGCTACAGTAAACGTTCCGTTGTTTATCAATGAAGGTGATAAAATCAAAATTGATACAGCAACCGGAAACTACATGGAAAGAGTAAAAGAATAATTGAAAGTAAAAAGTGAAGAGTAATTAGTAAATAGCCAAGCAACTAATTACTCTTTTATATTTTACTCAACATTAATTACTATCCACTAATCAATATTAAATGAAATTTCCAAAAGTTTATCCTTTAAAAGATATTGCCCAAATTATCAATTGTAATTTTGTGGGTGATGATAATTTTCCAGTTCACGGTATGAATGAAATTCATGTGGTAGAACCTGGTGATATCGTATTTGTAGATCATCCAAAATATTATGACAAAGCACTTCAATCGGCAGCAACTATTGTTTTAATTAACAAAGAAGTGGAATGTCCAGAAGGAAAAGCGTTGTTAATTTCTGATGATCCTTTTAGAGATTTTAATAAACTTACGAAGCATTTCAGACCTTTTCAAGCTTCTAATGTAGCGATTTCAGATTCAGCTATAATCGGAGAAGGAACTGTTATTCAACCCAATTGTTTCATTGGACACAATGTTCAAATTGGTAAAAATTGTTTGATTCATGCCAATGTTACAATTTATGATAACACCGTAATTGGTGATAATGTAATGATTCATGCTGGAACTATTCTTGGTGCAGATGCTTTCTATTACAAAAAACGTCCAGAAGGTTTTGACCAATTGTTATCAGGTGGGCGAGTAGTGATTGAAGATAATGTAGGAATCGGAGCTTTATGTACGATTGACAAAGGAGTTACAGGTGATACCACTATCGGAGCTGGAACTAAAATTGACAATCAAGTGCATGTGGGTCACGATACTGTCATCGGTAAAAAATGTTTAATTGCTTCACAAACGGGAATTGCGGGGTGTGTTGTTATCGAAGACGAAGTTACACTTTGGGGACAAGTTGGAACTACTAGTGGAATCACTATTGGAACAAAAGCAGTGGTAATGGGACAAACTGGTGTTACTAAGTCTATTGAAGGCGGAAAAACCTATTTTGGAACTCCAATTGAAGAATCACGTGAAAAATTAAAGCAATTAGCTAACGTAAAACGAATTCCAGAAATCATTGAAAAATTAAAACAAAATGACAAATAGAGCGAAAATCGAGTTTTTTTATAAAGAAGATGGTTTACGAAATGAAGTTTTTTTAAACGAACTTTTGCATGATGATTTCATTTTGGATTGGGACAGTTCACATGGAAACGTAAAGATGAGTAAATCAGATATTATTGATTTAGCTAAAGAGTTAAAACAAAATTATGTGGATTCCTTTATGGAAATTTCGCACTTTATTGAAGATGATAATCAAATCGTAGTGAAATACAATCATAAAGTAACTACTATTGAAAACCCTAAAGAGTTCGTTCTTATTGCAAAAATAGTAGCTATTTGGGAATTCGAAGACGATAAAATCAAAAAAGGATATCAAATTAGCAAACCTAATTAAAAAAATACAATAAAAATTACGTGATTATTTGGTAAAAAACTTACTTTTGCATCACAAATTTAAACACAATTTAATTCATATATCATGAGCGTTTTAGTAAATAAAAATTCAAAAATAATTGTACAAGGATTTACAGGTAGCGAAGGAACTTTCCACGCTTCTCAAATGATTGAGTACGGAACAAATGTTGTAGGTGGTGTAACTCCAGGAAAAGGTGGTTCAACACATTTAGACAGACCAGTTTTCAACACAGTTAAAGATGCTGTTGTAAAAGCAGGAGCTGATACTTCAATTATTTTCGTTCCGCCAGCATTTGCTGCTGATGCAATTATGGAAGCTGCTGAAGCGGGTATCAAAGTAATCATTTGTATTACTGAAGGTATTCCAGTTGCAGATATGATTAAAGCGTATGATTATATCAAAGGAAAAGATTGCCGTTTAGTTGGACCTAACTGTCCAGGTGTAATTACTCCAGAAGAAGCTAAAGTTGGTATTATGCCAGGTTTCGTTTTCAAAAAAGGAACAGTTGGTATTGTATCTAAATCAGGTACTTTAACATATGAAGCTGCTGACCAAGTGGTAAAACAAGGTTTAGGAATTACTACAGCTATCGGAATTGGTGGTGACCCAATTATTGGAACAACTACTAAAGAAGCGGTTGAATTATTAATGAACGACCCAGAAACTGAAATAATCATCATGATTGGTGAAATTGGAGGTCAATTAGAAGCAGATGCTGCTCGTTGGATTAAAGCTGACGGAAACCGTAAACCAGTTGTTGGATTCATTGCAGGTGAAACGGCTCCAAAAGGAAGAACAATGGGGCACGCAGGTGCAATCGTTGGTGGTGCTGATGATACAGCAGAAGCTAAAAAACGCATCATGAGAGAAAACGGAATTCACGTGGTAGATTCTCCAGCTGAAATTGGTAAAAAAGTTAAAGAAGTTTTAGGTTAATCTTATAACTTTCAGATATAAAAAAATCCCGCAACTAGCGGGATTTTTTGTTTTGTATTCTTTTTAATTAAATGGATTCGACCACTTAGTATTCGTATAAACATCCGTTCCTGAAAGTGTTCTTAAAAATGCGATTACGGCATTTACTTCGGTTGCTGTTAAATTCAATTGTTGTCCAATACCGCCTGGAGTTAATCGTGGATCTAAATTATTATTTCCTGGAGCAATATTAATAGTTCCATAATGCCCAATTGCGGCTTGCAAAGTGGATATAACACCAGTATGCATCATTGGACCATTAGTAGTTCCATCTGTTCTAACTAAATCACGTAGGGAAGGTGCTCTCGTATTTCCAGTTTCAATTCCTGTTCCGGCAATCGTTCCAATAATTCCATTATTTAAAGTATTCGGATCAATATCAAACTCTGGTGCTCTATGACAACCTGCACACCCCAATCCGCCCGAAGTTCGTACACCACTTGTATTAAAAACGGGTGGTGATAAAAATAAATTCTTTCCTTGATTTTCTTGTGCTGTAAAATTAGAGAAAGGTTGCCCATCATTAGCCGCCAAAGCCCTTCCTGCATCATATTTAGAATCAAATGATTGAATACTTCTGATAAATTGCGCTAAAGCACTTTGAATTTTAGTTTCTGTAATTTCCTCTGTACCATAAACAAATTTAAAAAGTTCTTTATAATAACCGATAGTACTTAATTTTGTAATTAAATCATCAAAAGATAAATCACCATTTTCACCACTAAAACCCATTTCACCATGGTCTTTAATTGGCATTGTAGTTTGAGTTTCAAGATTGATAGCTCTTTCGTTCCAAAAGAATTTAGTTTCAGTTGCAAATCTCGAATTTATCAAACGCATGGAATGTCTGCCTGTTGTTCCATTAACTCCCGTACTTGCTACGTTACTATCGCTAAAAGCAAATTCTTGTTTATGACAACTTGCACAAGAAATTGTATTGTTTGAAGAAAGATTTTTATCGTAAAATAAAACTCTACCTAATGTTGCTCCTTTATCAGTAATGACATTTCCTTGGGAATTGTTTTTTATGATATAGGAAGGAACTTGTTGATTCGCATAATTGGCTAAATTATTTAAATCGACTGAAGAACCAAATTCAGCCTCTACAAAGGGATAAGAAGGAATTTCTTCATAATTACTATCAGAATTATCGCTGCACGAAGTCAATCCACAAATTGCCAAAAGACCTAAAATAAATTGGTTTTTCATAATGGTTAGTTTTAGGATTATGTTTGTAAGACAACATTTAATAAAAAAGGTTTAATTAAAAAACATCCTTTTTTTTATACTTTAAAATATTCCTATATTTGAACTTTATTATTAAACAAACTAACACGAATATTTACCATGAAATTATTAGAAGGAAAAGTTGCCATTATTACAGGTGCAAGCCGTGGAATTGGTAGCGGTATAGCAAAAGTTTTTGCAGAACAAGGAGCAAATGTTGCTTTTACATATAGTTCGTCTGTAGAATCAGCTTT
>NZ_JAIWOF010000173.1 GCF_020217025.1 Flavobacterium sp.
GGCATTAGAAAATGAATTAAATGCTTTAGGAATTAAAGCTAAAGGATACAAATCAAACGCAGCAGATTTTAACGAGGCACAAAAATTAGTAGATGATGTTATTGCTGAATTTGGAACAATAGATGTTTTAATCAATAATGCGGGTATCACAAAGGATAATTTGTTAATGAGAATGTCTGAAGAGGATTTTGATAAAGTAATCGAAATCAACTTGAAATCGGTTTTCAATATGACAAAAGCGGTTCAAAAAATCATGTTGAAAAACCGTAAAGGTTCTATCGTAAACATGAGTAGTGTAGTAGGAGTAAAAGGAAATGCGGGTCAAGCTAACTATGCAGCTTCTAAAGCAGGTATGAACGGATTTACTAAATCTATAGCGTTAGAATTAGGTTCAAGAAACATTCGTTGCAATGCAATCGCTCCAGGTTTTATTGAAACTGAAATGACTGCAAAATTAAATGAAGATGTAGTAAAAGGATGGAGAGAAGCTATTCCATTAAAACGCGGAGGAACTCCAGAGGATGTAGCAAACGTTTGTGTTTTCTTAGCTTCTGATATGAGCGCTTATGTAACAGGACAAGTTATTAATGTTGACGGAGGAATGTTAACGTAATAGTTGAAACTATAAATGACAACAAGCACAATTTTACTTCTCCTATTATCAGTAATTATTGCTGCTGGATTGTCGTTTTATCAATATTTGTATAAAGTCAAAAACCAGTCAAAATTGTATTGGTTTTTGGCTTTTTTACGTTTTATAAGTTTGTTTTCGATCTTTTTATTGCTAATTAATCCAATTATTAGTCGAAAAATTACTGAAATTAAGAAAACACCTTTACCATTAGTTGTAGATAATTCCAAATCTATTTCCGAATTAAAAGCAACAAAAGAAGCGTCAGAGTTATATCTAAAAATTGCTGAAAATAAAGCTATTACTGAAAAATATGATGTGCAATTATTTTCGTTTGATGACGAATTTAAATCGTTAGAACAACTAGATTTTAAAGGCAATCAATCCCATATTGATGATGTAGCTAAGAATTTAAAACAGTTATATCGAAATACCAATTATCCTGTAATTTTATTTACCGACGGAAATCAAACCATGGGTAATGATTATGTGTTTAGTTTTCAAGAAAATACAAGTGTTTTTCCAGTTGTACTAGGTGATACTACAACTGTTTTAGATTTAAAAATTAACCAAATCAACGTTAATAAATACGCTTTTTTAAAGAATAAATTTCCAGTTGAAGTATTTTTACAATACAATGGAAATGAAACCATTACATCTAGTTTTTCAATCCAATCTGGAAATCAAACGGTTCACAAGCAAACAGTAACTTTTTCAAAAGACAAAAAAGCCCAATCGATTACTGTTTTATTAAATGCAGATAAAGTTGGAATTGCCAAATATAAAGCGGTAATTTCATCTAATATAAAAGAAAAAAACATCTCTAATAATGCTAAGAATTTTGCCGTTGAAGTAATCGATCAACGAAGTGAAATTGCCTTAATTTCTGCCATTAATCATCCTGATTTAGGTGCTTTAAAAAGAAGTATTGAAGTTAATCAACAACGTAAGGTAACTATTCTTAAACCAAATGAAATCAAATTATTACAAAATTATAATGTTTTGATTTTATATCAACCAACTACTGCTTTTAAATCTCTATTTGAGCAAAATAAAACAGCTCAAATTAATACCTTTATCATAACAGGAACTGCAACCGATTTCGGATTTTTAAATCAGGTTCAAGATGACTTGTTGTTTAAAATGTCGGCACCAAAAGAAGACTACTTAGCTATTTATGAATCCGATTTTAACTTGTTTGCTCAAACGAATATTGGATTTGAAAATTTTCCTCCATTAGAACATAATTTTGGAGTTGTTGCTGCTAAAAATAATATTAATACGTTGCTTTCGGCTAGAATTAGAAATGTACAAATACAAAATCCAATCTTAACTTTCACGGAGAATGGAAGTAAAAGAAAAGCGTATTTGATAGGAGAAAATATCTGGAAATGGCGTTTGGAAAATCATTTGAGCAAGAAATCATTTGAAGATTTTGACTTGTTTACCGATAAAATTATTCAGTTTTTAGTTTCCAATGCTTCTAAAAAGAATTTAAATGTTACTTATGAAAGTTTCTACAATTCAGGAGAAAGTATTGAAATTACTGCTGAATATTTCAATAAGAATTATGAGTTTGATGATAAAGCACAACTTACTATTCAGGTTGTAAATTCAAAAACTAAAGCCACAAAAAAATACGATTTACTTAAAGCAACCAATTCTTACAAAGTAAATTTAGATGGTTTAGAAGCTGGGAATTACAGTTTTAAAGTAACTGAAAAACAATCAAATACTATTTTTTCTGCGAGTTTTGAAGTTTTAGATTTTGAAATCGAGAAACAATTCGTAAATCCAGATAAATCCAGATTAGAGCAATTGGCAGTAAATACCAATGGAAAAGTTTTTTATCCAAATCAAATCGAGAATGTAATTCAAACCTTGATTGATAATGAAAACTATATTCCAACACAAAAAGAAACTATAAAAAAATCACCAATAATCGATTGGATTTGGTTACTTCTTATCGCTGTTTTTGCTCTTACTTCAGAATGGTTTATTCGAAAATATAATGGTTTATTATAAATTAAGTAAATCTTAATTTTTATTTAAGCTAGCCTTAAGCAATTCTTTTTATTTATGACTCAATTTTGTAGAAAATTTGAGTTTTATGGAATCAATCAATAGGGTATCAAAACGATATGCACTTCTATTAGGTTTTTCGGGGTGGTTTGTGTTGTTTTCTTTTTTATTAAGAATTGTCTTTTTGTTTTGGCAGTTAAGTGAAATTGACATTACAGTATTTAATCTGTTTAAAATATTGTCTTTTGGATTACTATTTGATATAGGTGTGCTTTCATTTTTATTTGTAATAAGTACATTGTATATCTTATTAGTTCCAAAGAAATATATAGGAAGTATAGTTGATAAAATCTTTATATATTTTGGTTTTTTAGTAACCTTATTAATATTTGTCTTTACATTCTTTGCTGAGATTACTTTTTGGGAAGAATTCAAGTGTCGTTTCAATTTTGTAGCGGTAGATTATTTGATTTATACTTTTGAAGTTGTTCAAAATATTCACGAATCTTATCCGTTGTATATATTAATTCCTTCTATGTTGATTATTACTGGAATTATATACTTTTATTTTGCTAAAAATGATTTTTTCAATAAAACATTTACGACTAAAATTTCATTTAAAAACCGTATTATTCCTTTTCTGTTTTCAGTAGCTTTAATGTTGTTTTATGTCTTTTTTATTTCCAACTCAAATGCCGATTGGTCGAAAAATAGATACAACAATGAAATTTCAAAAGCTGGAATTTATTCTTTTTTTGCAGAATTGCGAAACAACAAGTTGGATTTTAAAACTTTTTACAATTCTATTTCAGATGAATTGGCTTTTCAATTGGTTCGAAATAATTTAAAAGAAGAAAATGCAAGGTTTTTAGCTAATGATTTTTCCATTAAACGAAAAATAAAAGACAGTTTAGATTCAGATTTGAAACCAAATGTAGTATTCATTCTTATGGAAAGTATGAGTGCTAGTTTTATGACTGAATTTGGAAACGAAAGAAAAATAACACCGTTTTTAGATAGTATTGCTAATAAAAGTTTATTCTTTAAAAACTTACAAGCTACAGGAAACAGAACTGTTAGGGGAATGGAGGCTGTAACCTTATCAATTCCACCAACTCCTGGACAAAGTATTGTAAAGCGACCAAATAATTCAAATTTATATACGATTTCAAATGTTTTTAAAAGTAAAAATTATCAATGTAATTTCTTTTATGGAGGTGATGGTTATTTTGATAACATGAATGCATTTTATGGAGGAAATGGTTTTGATATTTATGATAGAGGTAGAGGAAGTGTTTTAAGTGATAAAATTAAAACAACGCGCCATAATATTGATGATAACGAAGTTACATTTGAAAATGCATGGGGTATTTGTGATGAAGATATTTACAATAAAATGATTAAAGTTGCCGATGAATATCATCAAAAAAAGAAGCCTTTTTTAAATTTTGTTATGACGACTTCTAATCACAGACCTTATACGTATCCAGAAAATAAAATAGATATTCCTTCGGGCACAGGAAGAGATGGAGCTGTTAAATATTCCGATTTTGCTCTTCAACAAATGCTTAAAAAAGTAAAGAATAAACCTTGGTTTAAAAATACTATTTTTGTGTTTGTTGCAGACCATTGTGCAAGTAGTGCCGGAAAAGATGAAATTGATGTAGAAAATTATCATATTCCTGCAATTATCTATGGTCAAAATTTAATTCCACCTCAAAAAGTGACTAAATTATGTAGCCAAATTGATGTTTTTCCTACTTTGTTTGGACAATTACATTGGACTTATACATCTAACTTTTTTGGCACGGATGTGTTATCTAAAAACTATCAAGAAAGAGCTTTAATAGGTACTTACTTAAAATTAGCGTTACAAAAAGACAAAGTAATTACCATATTATCTAATAAAAAAACAAATACAAGTTATAATTGGTACAAAGAATCAAACAAATTAAAGGTAGCTCCTAATAATAAAACCGAACTAAACGAAACCATTTCTTGGTATCAAACAGCTGATTATTTATATTTGAACAATAAACTGAATTAAACTTAATTTTTACTTAATGTAACAAGAGAAGAACAATTATTTGAGTTTAATGAAGTTAATTTGTATAATAAATGGTAAGGTTTTTGAATATCAAAATGGCATATAAAAATATTAAAATAAGATGAAAAAACTATTTGTAAGTATTATCCTTTTTGTTACATCATTTGGGTTTTCGCAAGATTGGAATTATAATTTTGATGAAGCAAAAAAATCAGCTGCAGAACAAGACAAAAATATTATTATTGTCTTTTCTGGTTCCGATTGGTGTGCACCTTGCATTAAATTAGACAGAAACATTTGGCAATCTGATGCATTTAAAAAAGAAGCAGTACAAGATTGGATTATTGTAAGAGCTGATTTTCCAAGAAAAAAAGCAAATGAATTATCTAAAGAACAAACAGAACATAACAGAAAATTAGCTGAAAAATATAATTTAGAAGGAAGTTTTCCATTGGTTGTAATTTTAGATAAAAATGGAAAAGTGTTAGGAAAAATGGGATTTAAAAACGTTTCTCCTGAAGAGTATATAAAAATGATTCACGCATTTGAGAAAAAATGAAAAAGCTATTAATTCTTTTGCTTTTAGCAACGCAAACACTTTCATTTGGACAACAAATTTTTAAAAAAAAGCAAAGTTTGTTGGGAAGTCCATTTGAAATTACTGTTGTAGCAAAAGATTCCATTCAAGGTAATTTATTTTCTGATTTAGCTATTACTGAAGTAAGACGAATTGAAAATTTAATATCGGATTGGATTCCTACTTCTCAAATTTCAAAAGTAAATCATAACGCGGGAATTTCTCCAATAAAGGTAGATAAAGAGGTATATGATTTGGTTGATAGAGCTACTAAAATTTCAAAATTAACATCAGGAGCTTTTGACATCAGTTATGCCTCTATGGATAGAATTTGGAAATTTGATGGTAGTATGAAAGAAATGCCTACACCAGAAGAAATTAGAAAATCAGTTGAAAAAGTTGGGTATCAAAATATAATTCTTAATCCAAAAGACACCACTATTTTCTTAAAGAACAAAGGAATGAAATTAGGTCTAGGCGGAATAGGACAAGGCTACATTGCAGATAAAATTAAAGTTTTATTACAAGAAAAAGGCTGTTCATCTGGATTGGTAAATGTTTCTGGTGATATTAACACTTGGGGGAAACAACCCAATGGTAATCTTTGGACAGTTGGAATTGTAAACCCAATGAATAAAAATAAAGTTTTTGCTACTTTTCCATTAGATGATAGTGCAGTAGAAACTTCTGGTAGCTATGAAAAATATGTTACGTTTAATGGAAAACGATACTCACATATTATTGACCCACGAACAGGTTATCCTGCAACAGGAATTATAAGTGTTTCTGTTTTTGCTAAACAAACGGAATTAGCAGATGCATTAGCCACAGGAATTTTTGTGATGGGAGTTGAAGTAGGATTAGATTTAGTAAATCAATTAAAAGGAATAGGTTGTATTATCGTTGATGATAAAGGCGGTATACATGTTTCTAAAAATATAGACATTAAAAAATATCAATAAAGATGAGAAAAACTATAATGGTTGCATTAATATTTGTTGGAGTTACTTCTTGTAATTCAGTAAAAGAGTATGACAAACAATACATCAATGATCCCGAAATGAAGTTATCAGCAAGAACTTCTGAACGATATGAAACCACTTTTCAAGTTTACCGAGAAGCTGCTTCTGGAGCAAATGGAGGAAAAACGGGTGGAGGTTGTGGTTGTAATTAAGAAAAAATTGAAATGAAAAATAAAATAATCTTTTTATTTACTTTAATCAGTACTGTTGCTTTTTCTCAAGAAAGTGATTCAACAAATGTTGCTTATAAAAAACGTGTTTTAGAAGGAATTGAAGTAGATTTTCTTGTTAGTTATTACAAACAAGATGGTGTACATTCTTCTGTTTCTGGTGGTATAGGTTCTGAAAAACTTACAGATTTAGCCTCAAATATTGTAGTAGCCATTCCTTTAAATGATGATGATGTATTGACTGTTGATATGGGACTTTCAGCATACACTTCAGCATCGTCAAGTAATATTAATCCTTTCAATGCTTCTGGCGCTTCTGCTGGAAGTGACGATGACGATAAAGCTCCGGTTACAGGACCATATGGAACACCTTGGCAGGCCTCTTCAGGTGCTTCTGCCCAAGATGTATTGGGAAGTGCTGTAGTAAATTACAGTCATAGTTCAGATAGTAGAAATTTTATTTGGAGTACTAATGTCTCTTTTTCAAACGAATATGATTATACTTCTATTGGTTTTGGTGGAGGGATGAGTAAATTATTCAATAATAAAAATTCAGAAGTTAGTGCAAAAGCTAATGTCTATTTAGATCAATGGCGTCCAATATATGCTACTGAATTACACGAATATGCTAAATATGGTCTAGGTTTTCAAAATAATGGTTTTTTTAATGGGGTAACTATTTTAGATCAAAACGGAAATGCATCAACCAGTTATTTGCCAAGTGATTTTAAATTATGGAATTCAAAAAATAGAAATTCCTATTCACTTTCATTGAGTTTTTCACAGGTGGCTACAAAGAAAATGCAGTTTTCAGTATTTTTTGATATTTTGCAACAACAAGGAATGTTGTCTTCTCCATATAACAGAGTATATTTTGCGGACAAAGCCAATTATTACATTGGTCAAGCTCAATACATTCCAGTTTATGAAACTTCACAAAATAGAGGAGTTTATCAATTAGCAGATGATATTGAACGTTTGCCAGGAACTCGTTTTAAATTACCATTTGGTGGTAGATTAAATTACTATATTAACGAAAGATTATCTTTAAGAACTTACTATCGTTATTATTGGGACGATTGGGGAATTACATCGCATACTGCGAGTATCGAGCTACCTATTAAGTTGACCGATAAGTTTACCGTTTTCCCAATGTATCGCTATTATACTCAAGAGGCATCTAAATATTTTGCTCCTTTTGAAACACATTTGTCAACTGAAAAATATTATACATCAGATTACGATTTATCAACTTTCAATGCTAGTCAATATGGTTTCGGTGTAGGGTATACTGATATCTTAACCAGTGTTAAAATTTGGAACTTTGGCTTAAAAAGTATAGATTTAAGGTTCAATCATTACGATAGAAATGACGGCTTAAATGCTAATATAATTACGTTTGGTATTAAATTCGTAGAACAATAATTTCAAATAGTATGCACATTCTAATTGTTGAAGATGAAAAAGGAATTGTAGACTTCTTAAAACAAGGTTTAGAAGAAGAAGGGTATACAATTTCTTCTGCCTCAGATGGAGAAAATGGACTTAAAAAAGCATTAGACTTACAAGTTGATTTAGTTTTACTTGATTGGATGCTTCCAAAAATGCAAGGAATTGAAGTCTGTAAGAGAATACGATTAGAGAAAAGTAATTTACCTATAATCTTTTTAACCGCAAAAGATACAGTTCAAGAAACTATTGAAGGTTTAAAAGCAGGAGCAAATGATTACATAAAAAAACCTTTTTCATTTGATGAGTTACTAGAAAGAATAAAAATTCATTTCAGAACAAAAGATGAAGTTAAAGTTTTAATTTTAGGAAATATTAAAGTTGATAAATCAAAATTTCAAGTTTTTGTAGATAATAAAGAAGTATCTTTGACGCAAAGAGAATTTGAACTACTCGAATATTTAATTAAAAATAAAGGTCAAGTTTGTACTCGAACAAATATTATTGAAGATGTTTGGGATATTCATTTTGAATATGATACAGGAGTTATAGATGTTTTTATGAACGCTATCCGAAAAAAATTAAACCTTACAAAAGATCAAGAATTAATTAAAACAATTAGAGGAGTAGGATACATAGCAAACGAAATTTAGCATGCCTAATACAGAAAAAGCAATCAAAGCCACTTATTTTAGTATTGTTGGAAATACAACACTAGCATTAATAAAAGGAATAACGGGCTATTTTGGTAATTCTTACGCTATGATTGCTGATGCAATTGAATCTACAACTGATATTTTCGCCTCTTTTTTGGTACTTTTCGGAATTAAATATTCTAATAAACCAGCCGATGAAAACCATCCTTATGGTCACGGAAGAGCTGAGCCTTTAATTACATTTTTAGTAGTTGGTTTTTTAATAATCTCAGCTACAATTATTGCTTACGAAAGTATTAACAATATTGGAACACCTCACGAATTACCCAAACCTTTCACACTTTTTGTTTTAGGAGCAATTATTTTATGGAAAGAAATATCTTTTCAAATTGTAATGAAAAAAAGTATCGAAACTAAAAGTAGTTCATTAAAAGCCGATGCTTGGCATCATAGAAGTGATGCAATTACTTCAATTGCAGCTTTTGTGGGTATATCAATTGCTTTAATTTTAGGGAAAGGCTACGAATCTGCTGACGATTGGGCGGCTTTACTAGCATCAGTTTTCATCCTTTACAATTGTTATAAAATCTTTCGCCCTGCTTTAGGAGAAATTATGGATGAACATTTATATCACGATTTAGAAGATGAAATTAAAAAAATTTCACAAACGGTTAAAGGTGTAATTTGTATAGAAAAATGCTTTATTAGAAAAGCAGGTATGAAATATCACGTAGATTTACATGTAATGGTGGATGGAACAATTTCTGTGAAAGAAGGTCATGATATTTCTCACGATTTGAAAGATACTTTACGAGAAAAACTAATTGAATTAGGTCATGTTTTAATACACATTGAGCCTAATTTTGAATCCATAGAACGCTAATTTATGTTTTCATTTTCATTTAAAAATAGAATTGCTTTTAACTACATTGTAAGTGGTTCTATTCTTATTGCGATTGTTTTTTTATTCATTTACAATATTGTAAAATACAGCGTTAATAAACATGTTAATGAAGAAATTCAAGAAGAATTATTCAAACATTTAGATGATGTGTCAACCGATTCAAATGATACTTACTTAATTCAGGTGGACCAATGGAGAGCACGTGAGCACAATTCTATTAGGGTTAATCCTGTTTTTGTTCAGTTTTATGATAACAATAAAGAAGTAATTGATAAATCTCCAAATCTTAAAGACTCTAATCTAAAATTATTTAATGATAGCAATAACATATTTATTGATACAAAATTAAATGATATTCCATTACGACAAATTCAAACTGCAATTATCAATAAAGGAGAAGTGGTTGGTTATTTAGTGGTTGCAATGTCGCTAGAAGATTTTGAAATTGTTTTAATTTTAAAGAACATTCTTTTAATTACTTTTCCGTTAATTCTAATTTTATTGTTTTTAATTGCTCGTTTT
>NZ_JAIWOF010000174.1 GCF_020217025.1 Flavobacterium sp.
TTTGCAGGTAGAAACATTAAACCTGTTCGAACAATTATCGATACTTCAAGTCAAATTACTAAAGATAATTTACAAACTCGAATTCCATTGCCTCAAAACAAAGACGAATTGTATGTTTTGTCTCAAAACATAAACAATTTGTTGAACCGAATAGAAAGTGCTATTGATCGTGAAAAACAATTTACTTCAGATGCTTCTCATGAATTAAGAACACCATTAGCCGTTATCAAAGGTACAATGGAAGTTTTAATCAGAAAACCAAGAAATCAACAAGAATATGAAGAAAAAATTCTATTCTGTATTTCAGAAGTAGATAGATTAAATCATATGGTAGATCAATTGTTGCTTTTAGCCCGATTTGAAAATCAGAAGCAAAATGTAAAACAAGAAACGATTTATTTAAATGCTTTAATTTTAGATAACCTAACTCGTTTTTCAGAGAAAACCGAAAACAAGAAAATTAAAATTGTTACCGATTTTACAGAAGATTTTTATGTTCAATCTGATAATTATTTGGTTTCAATCATATTTAGTAATCTGATTTCTAATGCAATTAAATATTCCAATGATAATGGGAAAATTGAATTAAAATTAGAGAAAACTTCAACAGATATAATCTTCACTATTGCTGATAATGGGGTTGGAATTTCAGAACAAGATTTAAATAAAATTTTCAATTCTTTTTATCGTTCTGACGTTACCAATCATCCTGATATCAAAGGTACGGGTTTAGGTTTATCAATAGTAAAAAGACTTTGCGATTTATTAAGAATCAAAATTTCAGTTGAGAGTAGAATTAACGAAAAAACAAAATTCATCTTACAATTTCCCTCAGCTAAACTTAAGTAGTTCTTAAGTTTTTGTTTATTTTTATTGTTTACATTTGTAATGTAATTTTTAGCTTACAAAAATGTAACTATTTCAATTATATAAAATGAACAAATTAATTGCCTATTTCTTAATCTCTGTATTTATGTGTGCTAACACATCGATGGGGCAATTATTAAAAGTTCCAAACTTAATCGAGCATTATGTTGAGCATAAAAATGAATTAACTACCGCTTCAATTTCATTTATTGACTACATTAAATTACATTATTCTAAAAACGTAGACAATAACCAACACGAACATCAAGATTTACCATTTAAAACTCTAGATAATTCGCTAACTGTATTATTTACGTTTTCGGTTATTACTTATGAAATACAATTATTAAAGCCTCTAATTTCTCATAAAAAGAAATTTTTCTACAATAAATCTTTTAAATCCAATTTGATTGCTTCAATTTGGTTGCCACCTAAAATAGTCTAATATTTTGTTTTATTAATTGATTCATTTTTAATGATTCAATTGAGTTTATCTATAAAGATAAATGTTATTTTTATTTATTTAAATTTACTAAAATGTTAGAAAAAATTATTGCTTTTAGTTTACGAAACAAACTTATAGTTCTATTATTCACTTTAGGTGTATTTGGATTTGGTTTGTTTTCTGTTTTCCAAATTTCTATTGGGGCTGTTCCAGATGTAACGAACAACCAAGTACAAGTTATTACAACTTCCCGAAATTTATCAACTCAAGATATTGAACAATATATAACCTATCCAGTTGAAATAGAAATGGCGAATTTACCAAGTGTAAAGGAAATTCGTTCTATTTCTAAATTTGGTTTATCAGTGGTAACTATTGTTTTTGAAGATGAAATTGGAACCTATTTGCCACGACAATTAATCGCGGAAAAAATAAAAACCGCTTCAGAGAAAATTCCTGAAGGTTTTGGAACTCCTGAAATGGGACCTATAACAACGGGTTTAGGAGAAATTTATCAATATACGTTAGAAGTTAAACCCGAATTTAAAAATCAATATACGGTCACCGATTTACGAACTATTCAAGATTGGGTGGTGAAACGTCAATTATCAGGAATTAAAGGAGTTGTCGAAATTAATACCTGGGGAGGTTACTTAAAACAGTACGAAATCGCTATCAATTCGGCAAGCTTAAAAGCAATGAATATTTCAACTTCAGATGTATTCACTGCATTAGAAAAAAATAACAGTATTGCCGGAGGTTCTTATATCGAAAAAACTAACGAAAGTTATTTTATTCGTGGTGAAGGAAAAGTAAATTCAATTGAAGATATTGAAAACATTGTTGTTAAAAACGAATCTGGAACTCCAATTTATATTAAAAATGTAGCTAAAGTACAATTTGGTCACGCCAATCGTTTTGGTGCGATTACTGGAAATGGAGAAGGAGAAAAAGTTTTAGGACAAGTGATGATGCTTAAAGATGGTAACTCAAAAAAAGTAATTGAAGATGTGAAGCACAGAGTAGCCGAAATCGAAAAAACTTTACCAGATGGTGTCTATATAAACGGATTCTTAGAACGAAGTGAATTAGTAGGAAAAACAACCTTTACTGTTGCAGAAAACTTAATTTTAGGATGTTTAATCGTAATTTTTGTTGTTGTTCTTTTATTAGGAAACTGGCGTTCTGGATTGGTGGTTGCTTCCGTAATTCCACTTTGTTTATTGTTTGCCATTTCTTTCATGAATATTTTCAATATTGATGCTAACTTAATGAGTTTAGGTGCAATTGACTTTGGGATTATAATTGACGGAGCTGTAATTATTGTGGAATTCATTGCATTCCAAATCGTAAATAAATCAAGTCATTTAGTAGGTTTAGATAAAAAAGAACGTCAGTTTGAAATTGACCAGATTACGTATAAAAGTGCTTCAAAAATGATGAATTCGGCTGTTTTTGGACAGTTAATTATCTTAATTGTATTCATTCCAATTTTATCACTTTCAGGAGTAGAAGGAAAAATGTTCAAGCCTATGGCAATGACGTTTAGTTTTGCCTTATTAGGAGCCATGTTATTCTGCTTTACGTATGTTCCAGTTGCGGCATCACTATTTTTAAAACCTAAAGAAGAAAACCCAAATTCGTTTTCACATCGATTAATTAATAAATTGAATTCTTGGTATTTACCTGTAATTAGATGGGCTCTACACAATACCAAAAAAGTTTTATATGGTGCGGTTGCTTTACTTTTCATTGCAATTGCTTTGTTTTCAACCATGGGTGGCGAATTTATCCCACAATTAGATGAAGGCGATTTTGTGATTCAACCCGTGTTAAAAACAGGAACCTCATTATCAAAAACTATTGAAACAACGACTAAAATTGAGAAAATCATCTTAAAAAATTTCCCAGAAGTCAAACAAGTGGTGAGTAGAATTGGTGCCGCAGAAGTACCAACTGACCCTATGAGTATGGAGGAAAGTGATATTATCGTTAAGTTAAAACCAAAATCAGAATGGGTTTCCGCTCATTCAAAAGATGAATTAGCTGATAAAATTAAAGAAGCATTAGAAAAACAAATTCCTAACATGGAAATTGAGTTTACCCAACCAATCGAAATGCGTTTCAATGAATTAATCTCGGGTTCTCGTTCTGATGTAGCAATTAAAATTTTTGGTGAAGATTTAGATATTTTAGCTAAAAAGGCTCATGAAGTAGAGAAAGCCATTCGAAATGTAGAAGGTGCTTCAGATATCATCATTGAAAAAACAGAGGGTTTACCTCAAATGTTTGTGCAATATGACCGAAGTAAAATCGCTCGATATGGTTTAAACATTGCCGATTTAAATGAAATGATTGCCTTAGGTTTTGCAGGTAAAGTTGTAGGAAATGTATTTGAAGGCGAAAAACGTTTCGACATGGTAATCCGTTTAGATCAAACCAACAGAACTGACATTGAAGATTTACGAAATTTATATGTTGCTACTCCAAATGGCGAGCAAATTCCATTACGAGAACTAGCTAATATTCAATATACTGAAGGTCCAGCAAAAATATCTAGAGACAATACCAACAGAAGAATTGTGGTAGGAATCAATGTAAGAAACCGTGATTTACAAAGTGTGGTAGATGATGTAAAGAAAATTATTGAAGCTAAAGTCGATTTGTCACCAGGATATCGTGTTACTTACGGAGGTCAGTTTGAAAACTTAGAAAGCGCTAAAGCCCGATTAATGATTGCGGTTCCAATTGCTTTGTTCTTAATTTTTATCTTACTGCATTTTGCTTTTGGTTCCATTAAAGAAGCAATGATGGTTTATACAGCCATTCCGCTTTCTGCTGTAGGAGGGATTTTATTTTTATGGATTCGCGATTTGCCATTTAGTATTTCAGCAGGTGTTGGTTTTATTGCGTTATTCGGAATTGCTGTACTAAACGGAATTGTATTAATTGAACATTTCAAAGAATTGAAACACAGCGGCATGAAAAACATGAACGAACTGATTTTAAAAGGTACAACAGATAGACTTCGTCCTGTATTATTAACAGCAGCTGCAGCAGCTTTAGGATTTTTACCAATGGCCATTTCATCTGGAGCAGGAGCAGAAGTACAACGCCCGTTAGCAACAGTTGTTATTGGTGGTTTAATAACAGCAACTCTTTTAACATTAATCGTTTTGCCCGTTTTATTCAAGATTTATGATGAAAAAGAAGAGAAAAAACTAAAATTCAAAAAAATGAAAAACAATAACATCATTATCTTTTTGTTATTCAGTTCATTATTAGGCTACAGTCAACAAAGTAATCCAGAGTTAGATAGTTTGGTTTCAAAAGCAATTACTAATAATAAAAACATAAAATCAGGACAATTACAGGTCGACAAAGCAAAACAAGCTATAAAACTAGCATACGATTTTGAAAAAATGAATGTTTATTACAGTTATGATCAAAACAATTTGGCTTTAAATAATCAGCCTTTAAAAGTATTTGGAGCCCAACAATCGTTTGCTTTTCCAACGGTTTATGGAGCACAGCGTAAAGTATATTCAGCTGAATATGAAAAGGAAAAAGCAGGTTTTGAAATACAAAAGAATAAACTTTCTTTAGAGGTTTCTAAAGTATATTACGAAATCGTTTATTTGAAACATCAAGAAAAATTGTATCAATATTTAGATAGTTTATACCAAAATTTCTCAAAAGCAAGCAATCGAAGATTTGAATTAGGCGAAACTAACTATTTAGAAAAAATTACCGCCGAAGCAAAATTTAGACAGATTAGAACTAAGTTATCACAAATAGACAAAGCCAAAGCTGCTCAGTTCGAATTGTTGCAATCATTAGTACAAAGCGATGAAAAAATAGGAATTGAATTATCAGAAATTAAACCGTTGATTAATTTTCAAAATACTTCAAGTAAAGAGTTATATACTTCTTATTTAGAAAGTGTTACAAAAAAATATAAATCAAATGAAAGTTTGCAAAAACAAAACTGGTTACCCAATTTAAATTTGGAATATTTTCAAGGAAAAAACACAGGATTATCACAATCTTTGTATGGTTTTCAAGTTGGGTTAGCTGTTCCTATTTTGTTTAACGGAAACATTGCAAAATCAAAAGTAGCTAAATTAGAGTCACAAGCTTGGGAACAGCAAAAGCAAAACGAACAAACTAAAATTGAGGCTTATATTAATCAAAAAAATAATGAGTTAATTCAATTTCAACAAGCAATCAATTATTACAATGAATACGGAAAAAAAGTATCTGATGAAATTATTAAAGTTGCAAACAGTAGCTACAAACAGGGTGAAATCGACTTTTTTCAATACATTTTAAGCTTAGAAAATACAACAACTATTCAAGTAGAATATTTAGATGCAGTTATTCAATACAACAAAACTCAATTAGATTTACAATATATCAATTTATAAGAAATACCAATGAAAAAGATTTTATATATACTTACGTTAATCACTTTAACTGTTTCATGCAAAAATGAAGTAGTGGAAGAACCGGTAAAAGATGATGGATTAATTACGGTTACTGCGGAACAATTTAAATCTTCAGGAATGATTGTTGGCACACCATCAGAACAAGATTTTGATGTTACAGTAAAAGCATCAGGAAAAATAGATGTTCCACCACAATATCGCGCTAAAATAACACCCTTTATTGGTGGTTATGTTAAAGCAACTAAGCTATTAGTGGGTGATAAAGTTTCAAAAGGGCAAGCTTTAATAACATTAGAAAACACCGAATATTTAGACATTCAAAAAGATTATGTTGAAGTAGCCGAACAAATCAACTATTTAAAATCCGAATTTGAGCGTCAAAAAACGTTGTATAATGAAAAGATTACTTCTCAAAAAAACTATCTAAAAGCGGAAAGCGATTATCGTCAAGCAAAAGGAATGTATCAAGGTTTACGCGAAAAATTACTCTTGTTAAATATCAATCCAGCAAATGTTGAAAAGGGAAGATTTACATCCGTAATCACGTTATCATCGCCAATCTCAGGAGATATTACAGTTATGAATGCGAATGTTGGAATGTTTATGTCGCCATCAGATGTAATTTTAGAAGTCGTGGATACCAATTATTTACACTTGAATTTAAGTATCTTCGAGAAAGACATTTTACATGTAAAACAAGGACAAAATATAAGTTTTACTATTCCAGAAGCAAGTAAAGATGTTTTTACTTCAAAAGTACAATTGGTTGGAAAATCGATTGAAAATAAAGACAGAACCATTTCCGTTTTTGGAGTTTTAAATCCGTCAGATAAATCAAAATTACTATCCGGAATGTTTGTAGAAGCTGGAATAGTTATCAGTTCTAAAAAAGGTTTAGGAATTCCAGTTGATGCATTAATAACAGAAAACAATAAATATTTCGTACTTTTATTACAAGAAAATAAAGGAAATTATATTTTTAAGAAAACACTAGTAAACATTGGTGAAAAATCAGAAAAGTATGTTGAGATTTTACCAAACGAAACCATTAATGAAAACTCAAAAATAGTAACAAAAGGAGTTTTCGATTTAACTAATTAAAAAACAAAAAATCATGAACGACGCACATTTACACATGGTAGTAAACCATTTTCCAATTATTGGGACAATTTTTGGATTAGGAATCTTAATTGCTGGTATCTTTTTTAAAAACAGCGTAATAAAAAATGTAGCATACGTAGTATTTGTAGTAGCCGCAATTTTTAGTGCCGTAAGTATGGCTACTGGAGAAGGAGCGGAGGAAATTGCAGAAAAATTACCTTTAGTAACTCATCATATTATTCATGAGCATGAAGAAATGGCTGAAAAATTAGCTATCGTTTTATATGCACTTGGATTAGTTTCACTTATTGGATTGTATTTAAACTTTAAAAATCATGCAAAAGCCAATTTGATTTCTTATTTGGCTGTTTTAATTGCAGTTGTTGGAGTGTTTTTAGGAAAACAAACAGGAACAACAGGTGGCGAAATTCGTCATACCGAAATTAGAGAAAATGCATCTCAAGCAATTGATGCACCACAAAACGAAAACGAACATGAAAAAGCAGGTGATGACAATTAAATCTTAAAGAAGTTGGTCAATGGAAAATCAAAATGAGAATTACTTAGATAATCATTTCATTCATAAAAGCAACTGGCTTAGAGCGGCTGTTTTGGGTGCTAATGACGGCATATTATCAACTTCAAGTTTAGCTATTGGTGTTGCTGCCGCTAGTGAATTTAGAGAGCCAATTGTTTTAGCAACCTTAGCCGGTTTAGTAGCTGGAGCATTGTCAATGGCTGCAGGTGAATATGTTTCTGTAAGTTCTCAAACTGATGTTGAACATGCCGATATTGAAAGAGAAAAAATTGAACTTGATGAAATGCCTGAGCTTGAATTACAACGTTTAGCAACAATTTATGAAGAAAGAGGTTTAAAAAAAGAGACTGCTTTATTGGTTGCTAAAGAATTAACAGCTCATGATGCATTAGGCGCTCACATTCGTGATGAACTAGGAATCAATGAAATTAGTCAGGCAAATCCGTTACAAGCAGCAATGGCTTCTGGTGTTGCGTTTACAGTTGGAGGTATTTTACCATTGTTGGTAACATTATTTTTCCCGGTACACAACATGGAATATTATCTTTATGGTTTGGCAATTCTATTTTTAGGATTCTTAGGTGCTTTAGCCGCTAAAACTGGAGGTTCAAACATTGTTAAAGCTGTAATCCGTGTTACCTTTTGGGGAACGATAGCAATGGTATTAACCGCTATTGTGGGACATCTTTTTGGAGTTCAAATAGCTTAAACAAAATATAAAATTTCAAAAACATTTTGTTTATTCGGAAATTTAGTTGTTACCTTTGCAGAGTTAAATAATAACAGAAATTATGTTTTTAAATCAATTACATCATCATCATACCTCCGCTCAAGCGAAGTAATGATGCTATGTAATTAAATCATATAAATCAGAAACCCGTTTGAGTACATCAAGCGGGTTTTTTATTGTTAATCATTTTTAAAATCCCTTGGTGTACTTTTTTAAAACAAAATTTAAAAATGAACACACTAAAAATTGCTATTCAAAAATCAGGTCGATTACACGATGAAAGTATTCAAATCTTAAAAGATTGTGGAATTTCAGTGTACAATGGTAACGACCAACTCAAAGTTACTGCTTCCAATTTTCCTTTAGAAGTTTACTATTTAAGAAATTCTGATATTCCACAATATTTGATTGATGGTGTGGTAGATATTGCGATTGTTGGTGATAATTTATTAGTTGAAAAAGGGCAAAACATTCAAATTGCTGAGAAATTAGGATTTTCAAAATGCAAAGTTTCGGTTGCCGTACCAAAGAACTTCAACTACAATTCGATTCAAGATTTAAACGGATTACGAGTTGCAACTTCCTATCCAAAAACCGTTGTGGATTACTTTTCTTCGAAAGGAATTTCAGTAGACATTCACCAAATCTCAGGTTCTGTTGAAATTGCTCCAAACATCGGACTTTCAGATGCTATTGTAGATATTGTTTCTAGCGGAAGTACGCTATTCAAAAACGGTTTAAAAGAAGTCGAAGTGATTTTAAAAAGTGAAGCTGTTTTGGCCGTTTCTCCAAGAATTTCGGATGAAGCAAAGCAATTAGTTTCAAAACTTCAATTCCGAATTCAATCCGTTTTACGTTCGAGAAAATCGAAATACATTTTGATGAATGTTCCCAATGATAAAATTTCAGAAATCAGTAAAATTCTTCCTGTTTTAAAAAGTCCAACAGTGATGCCATTAGCTGAAGAAGGATGGAGTAGTGTGCATTCCGTAATTGATGAAGATAAATTTTGGGAAGTCATCGACCAATTAAAAGAAGCCGGAGCTGAAGGCATTTTGGTTTGCCCAATTGAGAAAATGGTCCTTTAAAAGAAAACAGAGAATAGAATTTAGAAAATAAAATCATGAAAAAAATATACAACCCTCAACCCGAAACTTGGTCAGAAATTTGTAAACGACCAACGCAAACTTTCTCAGACGTAGAAGAAACGGTGAAGCAAATTTTTAAAGAAGTACAACAAAAAGGAGACAAAGCCATTGCAAAATATGCTTCCTTCTTTGATGGCGTTACTTTAGAAAATATCCAAGTCACTCAAGAAGAAATTGAAATTGCTAAAAATGAAGTTTCTAAGGAACTAAAAGAAGCCATTCAATTAGCCAAATCAAATATCGAACAATTTCACGCTGCTCAAAAAACAGATAAAATTGTAGTAGAAACTACTATCGGAGTTACGTGTTGGCAAGAAAAAAGACCAATTCAAAAAGTGGGTTTATACATTCCAGGTGGAACTGCTCCTTTGTTTTCAACGGTTTTAATGTTGGCTGTTCCAGCAAAGTTAGCAGGTTGTAAAGAAATTGTATTATGTTCGCCATCGGATAAAAATGGAAAAATTAATTCCGCAATTCTATATGCTGCAAATTTATGTGGCGTAACTAAAATCTACAAAGTAGGCGGAATACAAGCTATTGCAGGAATGACATTTGGAACTGAAACCATTCCGCAAGTGTATAAAATCTTCGGACCTGGTAACCAATTTGTAACGATTGCAAAACAATTTGCATCTCAAAACGGAGTAGCTATCGATATGCCAGCAGGACCAAGTGAATTATTAGTATATGCAGATGAAACGGCAATTCCAAGTTTCGTAGCTT
>NZ_JAIWOF010000175.1 GCF_020217025.1 Flavobacterium sp.
CCGATTTATTAAGTCAAGCCGAACACGGAAAAGACAGCCAAGTGATTTTGGTTACCATCAATAAAAACATTTTAAACGATGTTGAAGAAGAAATTTATAAACAATTGAAAGATCTTCCAAGACAAGAAATTGCGCAAGTGGCTATTAATGATTCCAAATTAATCTTTGTTGAAACCGAAAAAACCGCTTTATCGTTAATTAATGAATATGGTCCTGAACATTTTATTGTATGTTCTAAAAACGAAGACTATTTCGTTGACGGAATTCAAAATGCGGGTTCGATTTTTATTGGAAATTATACTCCAGAAAGCGTTGGCGATTATGCTTCAGGAACTAATCACACTTTACCAACAAACGGCTATTCCAAAAGTTATAGCGGTGTAAATCTAGATAGTTTCTTAAAAGCGATGACCTTTCAAAAAATATCAAACGAAGGAATTCAAAATATCGGAAAAGCAATAGAAATCATGGCAGAAGCCGAAGGTTTACAAGCACACAAAAATGCTGTTTCATTAAGATTAAAATAAGAGTTATGAATTTAGAAAATATAATTAGAGAAAACGTTAAAAAACTGAGTCCATATTCCTCAGCACGCGATGAATTTGAACAGTTCACAAAACCAATGATCTATTTGGATGCCAATGAAAATCCGTTCTCGAATGGTATGAATCGTTATCCAGATCCGCAACAGAAAGAATTGAAAGCAATAATTGCAGATAGAAATAATGTACCTAAAGACAACATTATCTTAGGTAACGGAAGTGATGAAGTCTTAGATTTGATTTTCAGAGCCTTTTGTGAACCAAATCGCGATAATATCATCACACTACCACCAACGTATGGAATGTATGGGGTTTTAGCGAATATCAATGCCATCGAAAATCGTGAAGTATTGCTAAATGAGGAATTTCAACCGAATGTAGAAGCGATTCTAAATGCTGTGGATAACAATACAAAAATCATTTTTTTGTGTTCGCCAAACAATCCTACAGGAAATTCTTTTACAGATTCATCGGTAATTAAAATTCTGAATCAATTCAAAGGTTTAGTAGTAATTGATGAAGCGTATATCGATTTTTCAAAAGATGAAAGTTGGTTAAGTGTTTTAAAAGATTTTCCTAATTTGATTATCACCCAAACCTTATCAAAAGCGTATGCGATGGCGGGATTGCGAATCGGAATTTTGTATGCTTCAAGAGAAATTATTGCGGTTTTGAATAAAATTAAGCCACCTTACAACATTAATGGTTTGTCGCAAGAAACTGCTGTCAAAAAATTGTTGCAAAGTACCATGCCAACGCAAGTTAGAAAAATACTAATCGAACGAAATAAACTCATCGAAGCACTTTCAAAATGCGAATTTGTCGAGAAAATATATCCTTCGGACGCCAATTTTATCTTAATTAAAGTGGATGATGCGAACTTTAGATACCAACAATTTATCGAAAATGGAGTAGTGGTTCGCAATAGAAGCAATCAACCTTTATGCGAAAATTGCTTGCGAATTAGTATTGGAACCAAAGAAGAAACCGAACAAATTATGGAATTATTAAAAACCTTCAACAATGTCGAAAAGAGTATTATTTATCGATAGAGATGGAACTTTGGTTTTAGAACCAGAAAATTACCAATTAGACAGTTTAACCAAACTAGAATTCTATCCAAAAGTATTTCAATTCTTGAGTAAAATTGCCAAAGAATTGGACTTCGAATTGGCAATGGTTACTAATCAAGATGGTTTAGGGACCGAAAGTTTTCCGGAAGAAACGTTTTGGCCAACCCAAAATTTCATCCTGAAAGCATTTGAAAATGAAGGTATAACATTTGACGAAATTTTTATCGATAAAAGTTTTCAAGAAGACAATGCACCAACCAGAAAACCTAGAACAGGAATGTTAACCAAGTATTTGAACAATTCGGAATATGATTTGGAGAATTCTTATGTAATTGGCGATAGAATTACCGATGTGGAATTGGCTAAAAACTTAGGTTCTAAAGCAATTTTTATCAAAAACGAAGAGAATTTGGGCGGAAACGAAATTGCAACTTCATTGGAAGAACTCCAAAATGTAATTACTTTACAAACAACCGATTGGCAAAAGATCTACGAGTTTTTGAAATTGGAGGAAAGAACAGCTTCTATCAAAAGAACCACAAATGAAACCGATATCGCTATCACTTTAAATTTAGATGGAACAGGAAAAAGCAAAATCAACACCGGAATTTCCTTTTTTGATCACATGTTGGACCAAATTGCGCGTCACGGACAAATGGATTTGGATATTCAAGTGAAAGGCGATTTGGAAGTTGATGAACACCATACAATTGAAGATACAGCAATTGCATTGGGCGAAGTTTTTGCAAAAGTGCTAGGTAACAAATTAGGCATCGAACGTTACGGTTTTTGTTTGCCAATGGACGATTGTTTAGCGCAAGTAGCGATTGACTTTGGAGGAAGAAATTGGTTGGTTTGGGAAGCAGAATTCAAACGTGAAATGATTGGTCAAATGCCAACCGAAATGTTTTTTCACTTCTTCAAATCGTTCACAGATGGTGCAAAAGCGAATCTAAATATCAAAGCTGAAGGCACAAACGAACACCACAAAATTGAAGCCATTTTCAAAGCCTTCGCAAAAGCTATAAAAGTTGCTGTAAAACGCGATACAGAAAAAATGATTTTACCTTCAACAAAAGGAATGTTATAATGAAAATAGCTATAATTGATTACGGAGCTGGAAATGTTCAAAGTGTTTTATTCGCTTTGGAACGACTTGGCTTTGAAGGAATTGTCACTAATGATTGGAATACTATTAAGACAGCTGATAAAGTAATTTTTCCTGGTGTAGGTGAGGCGAGTAGTGCTATGAAAATGTTGGTTGATAGTGGATTAGATGTGTTGATTCCAACCTTAAAACAACCAGTTTTGGGAATTTGTTTAGGAATGCAATTGATGTGTAAACATTCAGAAGAAGGCAATACCAACGGATTAGGAATTTTTGATGTGAATGTGGTGAAGTTTTCATACGAAGTGAAAGTCCCACAAATGGGTTGGAATACCATTTATAATTTAAAATCGTCATTATTCTCAGGAATTAAAGAAGATGAATTCATGTATTTGGTACATAGTTATTATGCACCATTATCTGAAAATACGATTGCTTCAACGAATTACGAACATGAATATAGTACCGCATTACAACGTGATAACTTCTTCGGAGTACAATTTCACCCTGAGAAAAGTGGCGTGTTTGGAGAACAAATTTTGAAAAACTTTTTAAACCTTTAATTTTTAAAATAGGAACACAGATTTAAGAAATGAGAAAAATTTTAATAATTTCTTCAATTTTAACAATCTGCGTTCCAAAAAAATATGCAAAATGAGAATAATCCCAGCCATAGATATCATCGAAGGAAAATGCGTCCGACTTTCCAAAGGCGATTACGATACGAAGAAAATATACAATGAAAATCCGCTTGAAGTTGCAAAATCCTTTGAAGCACATGGAATTCAGTATTTGCATTTGGTTGATTTAGACGGAGCCAAATCAAGCCGAATTGTGAACTACAAAGTTTTGGAACAAATTGCTTCAAAAACGAGTCTAAAAATCGATTTTGGTGGCGGTTTAAAATCTTATGCCGATTTGAAAATTGCTTTTGAAAGTGGCGCCAATCAAATCACAGGTGGAAGCATAGCTATCAAACAGCCAGAAGTTTTCAAGAATTGGATTCTACAATATGGAGCTGATAAAATTATTTTGGGTGCTGATGCAATGAACGAAAAAGTAGCGATTTCAGGTTGGTTGGAAGAATCAAATGAAGAAATAATTCCGTTTATTCAAAATTATCAGAAAGAAGGTATTCAATACGTTATTTGCACCGATATTTCAAAAGACGGCATGCTAGAAGGACCAAGTTTTGAATTATATCAAAGAATTTTGGAACAAACCAAACATGTAAAACTAATCGCTTCAGGAGGAATTTCAACTTTCGATGAATTACCCAAGTTAGCCGAATTAGGTTGCGAAGGAACCATCATTGGAAAAGCCATTTACGAAGGTAGAATAACTTTAAAACAATTAGAAAATTATATTATTAATAAGTAAAAAGCGATAAGTAAATACTAAAAAGTTTGTAAAGCTAATCACTTTTCACCTATCACTAATCACTAAATCATGCTTACAAAAAGAATCATTCCCTGCTTAGATATCAAAAACGGACGAACCGTTAAAGGTGTCAACTTTGTGGATTTAAAAGATGCTGGAGATCCTGTGGAATTAGCAAAGAAATACGCTGAAACCGGTGCAGATGAACTTGTTTTTCTAGACATTTCCGCTACAGAAGAACGTCGCGCGACATTAATCGATTTGGTTAGAAAAGTGGCAGCTGCAATTAATATTCCGTTTACTGTTGGAGGTGGTATTTCTTCTGTTGCGGATGTGGATGTTTTGCTTCGCAATGGCGCGGATAAGATTTCTATTAATTCTTCCGCCGTTAAAAATCCTGATTTAATCAATGAAATTACAGCAAAATATGGAAGTCAGTGTGTTGTTGTGGCTATCGATGCCAAACAAATTGATGGTGATTGGATAGTTCATTTAGTTGGCGGAAAAGTTCCTACGAAATTGAATTTATTCGATTGGGCAAAAGAAGTCGAGCAACGCGGTGCTGGTGAAATTTTGTTCACATCCATGAATAACGATGGAACTAAAAATGGTTTTGCCAATCAAGCGTTAGCCAAGTTATCCGAAATCGTAAATATTCCCATAATCGCTTCTGGTGGTGCGGGAACTATGGAACATTTTGCAGAAACATTTATCAATGGAAATGCAGATGCCGCTTTAGCTGCCAGTGTTTTTCACTATCACGAAATCGAAATTCCTGAATTAAAACAGTTTTTAATAAATCAAAATATCTTAGTAAGATTATAAAATTAAACACATAGACACATAGGTTGATAGTTTTTCTTTTTAGAAGATTATAGCATTACATTTTACACATAGCTATGAGAGCTATATAAAGTTAACGCCTTACAATTTATTAAAAACTATGTGACTATGTGTTTCAAAAAAACAACAATCATGAAAGTAAACTTCAATAAAACCCCAGACAACCTTATCCCAACTATCATTCAAGACAACGAAACGAAAAATGTTTTAATGTTGGGCTACATGAACCAAGAAGCTTTAGATCAAACGTTGGCAACTAAAAAAGTGACCTTCTTCAGTCGTACAAAAAACCGATTGTGGACAAAAGGCGAGGAGAGTGGCAACTTCTTAGAACTGATTTCTATTAAAGAAGATTGCGATAACGATACACTTTTAGTGAAAGTAAAACCTGTTGGTCCAACTTGCCACACAGGTTTAGATACATGTTGGCAAGAAACTAATAATCAGGAATTTGGGTTTTTATCAAAATTAGAAAACACCATTGCAAAACGTAAAGAAAATGCTGATGCAGAAAAGAGTTATGTGGCTTCCTTATTTGCAAAAGGAATTAATAAAATAGCCCAAAAAGTAGGTGAAGAAGCGGTTGAAGTAGTCATTGAAGCCAAAGACAACAACGACGATTTGTTCTTATCCGAAAGTGCTGATTTATTGTTTCACTATTTTATTTTATTGCAAGCGAAAGGTTTTCAATTAAAAGATGTGGTGGAAGTTTTGAAGGGAAGGGAGAAGTAATTTATTAGTTTCTTCTCTTCCCATTCTCTTGTTCAAATTGTTTGGCTTTATATTCTTGAATTTCCTTTTGAATATTTTCATCTTGAGGATTTTCTTGTTGTTTTAAATAAAGTTCTCGCAATTCAGGTTCATTAGCATAATAGTGATTAATTAAAACACTATTGGGTAAAAGTAAACAAATCATTGCTAAAACAAATATGACAACAGTTCTTGTAAATAAGTTTTTGTGATAATTTTTTAAATCTTCATCTGATTTTTTTAATAATGAAAAACCTGCTAATAGTAAAACTGCTGCTGACATACAACCAACAAGCAACATTACTTGTGAACCTGGCCAAAACATCAGTTTAAATTCAATACCAATTATAGCTATAGACAACAACCATCCAAATAATATTGAAATACCAATTTTTTGATTTTTAAAATTTTTGTCACTAAAAAAATAAAATCCAAAAGGGAAATAACACAAAGCTAAAAATGTTAACGATAAAACCATTAAAACTCCAGCTCCAGGCCAATGCATTAGCTTGAAAATTAGCGAAATAATAAATACGATTGATAATGCTTTTTCTGTTTTCATGGATATTATTTTTTTAGATTATTTTTAATTATTTGGACAATCTCTTGATGATTTGCATTATATTCATTTAGTCTTACAGTAAAGTGACCTCTTGTTAGGGTAAAAACCATTAAATCAAATTGAGTGGATTTACCCGGTATAATATAAATCCCAAATCTATAAATTTCATTCCAAAAGATTTTATTTTCTTTTATTGTTATTCCTTCATTATCAATTTCAATCTTTTTAATTACTTTTTTTGGAAAAAAAATAATGTAAAGAACAATTACAATAAGGATTATCATTGAAATTTTTAAATTAAAATCATCGCTAAAGCTTTTAACTAGATTATAAATAAGAGCAATAAATAAAATACTAATTAAGAAATAATGATCATTAAAATTTGATTTATAAATTTTACCATCTTGATAATTTATCATGCAATTATCAAACTTTTCAGATTCTTTAAAATATGGATTTCCAATAAAATCATTAAATTCTTCACTTAACTTACTAGTATATTCATATTCAATATTAAAATCAATTTGTTTTTGAAGTTTTTCTTTTTGATTAATATCAATTATAAAATCACTACAGGTTTCTTTAAAATCTGCTATTTCATTAGATAAATTACAAATCAAGCCTTTGTTTATATCAAAACTTTTATTTTTGCAAACTAAACAATATGATAGATGAAAATTTCTATAATATCCTGATTTCATATTTAAATTGAGTGTAAATTCTCACAAATATATCCAAATTTCCCCAAAAATTCTTCCCTAAAATAAAAATTCAAGATGAAATTTCACGTGAAAAAAAATTAAAACCAAAAAAATAAAACATTTAATCTAATGCTTCAATTTGCTTTAAGTGTTGTTCTACTTGGTATTTATTAAAATTATCCCAAGTAGGTGGACTAGTTGTTTTTTGCCCCCACATAGCATCTATACAAGTGTTGTTTTCCTTGTATTTGTCATGTAATATGGCTAGAATTTTAAAGAAAAATTCATCGAGTTGTTCGATTGCATTCAGCTCTGTTTGTAAATTATTACTTTCATCTGTGGTATCAAAAAGTTGTAACACCTCTAAAACAGCTTGCTTTTCTTCTTCATTAATTTTGGTTTCAAAACCATGTTTCAAGGATTTAAAAACTAAATTATTCCAAACCACACTATCGTGTCCCCAAGTAACATTTGGAAGATGCAATGAGTGCTCGCAAATCAAAACAATTGCTAATAATACGTCGTTTAAATAACTAGATGGGAATTCGTCAAAACTTCTAAATTCAAATCCACTTTGATACATCTTTTCCAGATTAAAATCAAGACCAATATCTTCTAATAAGGCATAATCTAGCGTAGATTCTATTTGATCGCGCCACCAAATATTTTCTTCTTTAGTAAATTTCAAAAGTTTTCTAAACTCATCAACTTTATAAGTTAGAATTTTACCTTTCGCCATCACTTTGTTAAATGTACCAACTCCAGTGTATCGCGACATCGCATTTCTCATTGAACCACCTGCGAATTTTTCATTCAAATGATATTTTTTGCTAATTACTGCCATTATATCAGGACTGCCTAATGTAGTAATAAAAAAAGGTTCAAACCATTGTAGCAAATAGATAGCGTTGCTGTGAATTGCTTCAAAACTTGGATAATCTATAATTCTACTATTTTGGGTAAGCGTTGGCAATGTAAGATGAAAATGATAGGTTCCGTTATTAAACAGCACAAGATTTTCTTGGTTCGACATAAACCTATTGATTCCCATGTTGTATTTAGGAAAATTTAATTTTTCAGCAAGAACACCTGATTCATTAATTTTATCAATGAATAATTGTTTTGTTGCTTTAAGTTCCTCACACGAATCCGTGATGGTTCTATTTTCAAAATATTTTGTTACAAATTCAATCGAATCGCCATCAAAATTCACAGCTCCCATGGGATTGTTTTTTTGAGTCAACATGCTTTGAATGTTATACGGCTGGCTTTCTAAAAAAACTTCAACTATTGATTTTCCTTGATATTCAGGATTATCAACTAAAGGTTTTGTATTAGGTAATGTTTTATGTTGAAAGTTAAGATCTAATTTATCAAGAGAATGACTGTTCATCATTCTGCTTACTTTGTAATTTTTATTTTTATCAAAAGCTGTTTCTAAAAGAGTGGATAAAGTTCCTTCTTTGTAACAGGTTCTGTAATCAATACTGTAGCGTTCGCAACCCATTTTTTCTTGAATAAATGATCCTGAAACTATGCTCGATTCTTCAAATTGCATATAAGTTTCATTTTCTAATCCTATTCCCCAGTAATACGTTTTTTTCTGATTTAATTTCATTTATTTAAAATGGCTTGGTAACGTAATTAATATTAATTTTATTCATGATAATAGAAAACATGTGACGAATAACGTTCATGGTTCCACCAATCTTTTCTTGCTTTTGAAAAGTAGTTGTAATTTAATTTTCCGGCTTGTGATTGCAACGGATAAACGACTTTGCCATTTTCTCGATAAGCTTTTCTTTTGCCGGTTTCTGGAACAATTGGTACAATATGTCCAGAAAGACCAACAATTTTTCGCTTGGCACAAATGATTCCAACACCTCCTTCTGTATTCACTTTTTCTTGAATTTCATCAAGATTTGTCATTTTTTTCCATCCAAAACTTGGACCCCATTTTTGAAACCAATCATGAATGGCACTAGAGTAGATAGGGAGCACCGTTTCATTAAAAACAGGAACTACATCTTCTCCGTTTTGCAACTTTGCAATGGATTCATCTGTCCACCAAACGGTTGGCAAATAAACTTGAGAAAAATAACAAAAATCAAAGGAATACACATTACAATAAGTGTCTTCAACAGTTCGTTGATACCTCTCACTCTTAGAGACATCTAATTTATCAATAAGTTTTCGAATACTTTCGCGTTTGGTAGTTGCATCCGTTAAGTCCCTTAAAGGGATACTTGAATCACTCATTGGATGAAATTTTGCTAAAGCAGTATCTAATCGTGAATCGGGATGTACTAATAAAATAGCACCTTTTATAAGTTCATCAGATTTAGCATCTTTGACAAACGTTAGTGTGTTGGTTTCTATACTTTTTTTATCCATTTTACCAATATTTCAGTCAATAGCTAAATGTGAACAAATATACCTAACTTTTACTAAAAATTCCTATCTTTAAAATAAAAATTGAAGATGCGATTTCATACCAGAAAATGGGTAAAACCCGAAGATTTAAATGCCAACGGAACACTATTCGGAGGTAAATTATTGGCTTGGATAGATGAAGAAGCTGCTTTGTATTCCATCGTACAATTGGAAAATCCTAAAGTAGTTACCAAGTTTATGAGTGAAATTAATTTCATGAGTGCCGCCAAACAAGGCGATATTGTGGAAATTGGTTTAGATGTGGCGCATTTCGGAAAATCATCGTTAGTATTAAAATGCGAAGTTCGTAACATGATGACACGCGAAAAAATCATTACGATTGATAATATCACGATGGTAAACTTAGGCGAAGACGGAAAACCAAAACCACACGGTAAAACCCAAATCGAATTTATTGAAGACCGATTGAAAAAATAATTATCTTGTGTTGTCAAGCTGAACTCGTTTCAGCTTCTAAATCAATCATTAAAAGATTCTGAAACAAGTTCAGAATGACAAAATTGCTATTTAACTATGATAAATAAATCAACTTTAGAATTTCTAACAAAACTTAAAGAAAACAACGACCGCGATTGGTTTGCGGCAAA
>NZ_JAIWOF010000176.1 GCF_020217025.1 Flavobacterium sp.
TAAAAAAGCTTTTGAAACCGAACAAAAGTTAGCCAAATCGTTTTTTACATCGGTAGGTGAGCAGTTAGGCAAAATAGATAGTATCGAGCGTATTCAAATTTTTAGAATTTATCGCGATGTTCGTTTTTCTAAGGATAAATCACCTTATAAAAATCATTTTAGTGTCGGGTTCACCCGAACAAAACCAATGCTTCGTGGCGGTTATTATTTGCATATTGAACCTGGAGGAAGTTTTGTAGGTGGCGGTTTTTGGGAACCCAATGCGGCTGATTTAAATCGCATTCGTAAAGAATTTGAAATGGATGATGAAGAAATTAGAACGATTATTTCTGATGCAACTTTCAAAAAATTCTTTGGCGAATTAAAAGGCGAGGAGTTAAAAACGGCCCCAAAAGGTTTCGATAAAACGCATCCTGCCATTGATTTAATTCGTAAAAAACAATATTTACTAACTCGTAGTTTTTCGGACAAAGAAGTATTAGCTCCTAATTTTCAAGAAGAAGTTTTAGCAACTTTTCAAGCAATGCGACCGTTCTTCGACTACATGAGCGAAGTATTGAGTACGGATTTGAATGGAGAATCTTTGTATAATTAGCCAATTGTTCAATGTGCCGATGTGTCAATTATTTTCTTTCCATTGGCACATTGACCAATTGTCTCATTGGCACATTAAATAATCTGAATTTGGCTTTTCAAACGTTCAATCAATAAATTCATCATGCGTTTGTTTAAGTTGGATGAATTTTGAGTGTATTCTTTGTATTCGGAAACAGTAAACATTCCGAATACAATTCCTTTTAATGAATTTCGGAACTTGATATCGCGTTGTATAGCGTTTTCAATATAATTTTCTTTTTTCTCTGGAGAAAGTGAGAAATACACGCCTTTTTGTTTCATAGCGTAATTTCTAAAAACTTCAATAAACAATTCATTTTGGAATTTCAAAATAGGTCGCAATGTCTGATTTTGAAACTTTTCTTCGGAACTAGATTGTTCTGTGATTACACCAATACTAGCACCTCTAATTTCTAAAAGCGATTCGTCTTTCGTTTTCATGATAAAGTGAATTTGTTTGAAATAAAGTTAAAAAAAATAACCTCCAATTTCTTGAAGGATACTTTAAGTTATTAAGAATCAGTTGTTAATTACTTTACTCAATAGCTATTTTAGAGCTTGAAGAACTTAGTTCAGACACCTCCAAATCAAAATAAGGTAATGAAGCAATAATATGATCAAAAATATCAGCCATAATATGTTCGTAATTTAACCACGTTTTATCTTTGGAAAAACAATAAATTTCTAATGGAATTCCTTTTTCTGTGGGTTGCAAATGACGCACCATCAACTGCATTTCCTTATTAATTCCGGGATGCGATAAGATATATTGATTGATATATTTTCTAAACAAACCTAAATTAGTTAGATTTCTTCCATTAACAATCACACTTTTATCAATTCCGTTATGTGTATTGTATTTGTCAATATCTGCTTGTCGGTGTTCGATATAAGAAGTTAAATGCTGAATTTTTTTAAAATTTTCTAATTCTTCCGAATGGATGAATCGAACAGAATTCGCTTTTATCAAGATATGACGTTTAATTCTTCTTCCATCGGAATCTAACATTCCACGCCAGTTTTTGAAACTATCCGATATTAAACTATAGGTTGGAATCGTAGTCGTTGTATTATCAAAATTTCGAACTTTTACTGTAGCTAGATTGATTTCTACAACATCGCCATCGGCACCAAATTTTTCCATCGTAATCCAGTCGCCAATTCGAACCATATCATTTACAGAAACAGAAATACTCGCTACAAATCCTAGAATAGTATCCCTAAATATTAAGATAATAATCGCCGAAATAGAACCAAAAGTAGTTAATAATGTAGTTTTACTAACATCAAAAAGAATCAAAACAAAAGAAATAATTCCAAACAACCATAAAAACAACATGATTACTTGAATATAACTGTCGATGGGTTTATCGCTAAAGCGTGGTTTTTGTTTTAAATAATCTCTAAGCGAATTGAATATACTTCGAGTAATCCAAAGTGAAAGAATAATGATATAAATTTTGACTCCTTTTTCAAAAACATATTCCCAATAAGTGAAATTATTTAAAATTACAGGAACAGTTTTATATATAAATAATAAAGGAACTAGATGAGCTAAATATTTAGCTGTTTTATTAGCTACTAAAAAATCATCAAAGGAAGATTTTGTTCGAGTAGCAATAATGGCTAAAAATATTATGAAAGCTTTTTTAAAAATATAATCTAAAACATAAGAAACCACCACTAAAATGATGATGTTAACTCCTAAATTTAAATAAGAAGCTACATCATTATTAAAGTCGAGACTTTTAAAAATATCATATGCCCAATTGAATATTTTCATTACGAATTTTGTAAATATTTTTTCTCAATATAAAACGTTCCAAATGGAACAATTGATGCTAGACAAACAATCATAAAGGTTTTTAAATTCCATTTTTGCTCATTTTTAATTAAAATAGCAAATGCAACATATAATATGAATAAGACTCCATGCGCCATTCCAATATTTTTTACATAAATAGGATCGCCAGCAATATATTTCATTGGCATTGCAAAAAACAATAAAGCTAATAAGGAAAGTCCTTCTAATAAGGCGATTGATCTAAAAGATTTTATCATGATAAAGCAGAATAAATTACAAATCCATAAATTATAAATCGGAAGAAACGCAATAAAGCAAACAAAAAGAAATGTTTTCTTGAGTAGTTAATCATTCCAGCCGCCAAACAAGCAATTGCGAAAGGTAACGGTAACAAGGCTCCAACAGCAATTAAAAAACCACCCCATTTTTGCATATTGATAATATGTTTCGACATTTTACCATATAAATGTTTATTAACTGAAGGAATTGCTACAATGGCCATTCCCATAAAATAAGCAATTACACCACCTAAATAGGATAAAAATGCTAAAATACTCAAATAGAGTAGAGGACTTTCCGTGTTTTTTGTCCAAGCGATAAAAATATCGGGGGGAATTAGGCCTAAAACACTTTCAGACGCAAGAAACACTCCAAAAATAAAGAAATCGCTAAAGTTTTGAGTAATGTAAACTAAAGCTTCGTTAAGATTAATAACCTTGTAATTTACATAAAAAAGAACAGCCACTATTATGGCTGTAGGCAAAATAGCACCTTTGACACCTTGCCAAATAAAGGAATAAAATCCAGTATATTTATAGTATTGATGAAGTAATTTTACTTTTGATTTTTTGGTTCTTGACATTGGGGTTAATTTTTAAACAAAATTAGTTAGTTTAGAAGGATAATAACGTTAAGAAAAACAAAAAAATCGGTAAGTATTTAATTACCGATTTTAATATTATGTAAAATAGAATCTAAGATTAAAAAGCTAAAAAAGCTTTGTTATATTCTTTTAAATCTAATAAATTATTTTTCTTATCTAAATCAGTCAATAAAGAAAGGAAGTAATTAAAGCTTTCTACATTATTTTCTTCCGAAATATTGGCTTCAACTTGAGCATCTTTACTGTCTACAGGTTCATCATCTGGAATACCAATAAAAAATCCATTATTGTTTTCTAAATGTTCGTAAGCTAAACGCAATGCTTTAGTTACAACAGGATTATTTAACTCTAAAGTAATTTCTCTAAGTTTTTTTAAATCAGTTACAATTTCTGAAACTTCAAAATTATCTTTAAATAATTCTTTCTGAATCTTTTCGATTAATTTAAGGGCTTGTCTGTTTTCCATGATTCTTGTAATAAGGGACTGCAAACTTAAACTTTCTTATAATTTTACACAAACGTTTTGAGTAGTATTTTAATAGATTTAAGAATGTTTCATAATTGAATTATAATATACATTATGTAAAATAGAAAATTTAATCAATTACTTTAATAAGCAATACAAACTTTGTATCTTCGTTTCGTAAATAAAAGCTTTATGAAAAACCCTATTGCAGAACGCATCACCGATTTTCTAAAACATTATCCTCCTTTTTCTAGCATATCGTATGAAATTTTACTTGAAATTGCTAAAACATGTCAAGTACTTTATCTAGAAAAAAATCAAACTTTGTTTAAAATTAATGATGCAACTCATGCCTTTTTTTATGTAGTAGCTTCAGGTGCTGTTGGTTTATCTGTGACTTCAGATGCAGATGATGTTTTGATTGATAAATGTGATGAAGGCGATATTTTAGGATTAAGACCATTTTTTGCTAAAAATAACTACCTCATGACGGCAAAAGCTCGTGAAGAAAGTATTATTTACGCCATTCCTATAGAAACATTCAAACCTTATGTAGCGGCTAATCCAGATGTGTTGAGTTTTTTATTAGAAAGTTTTGCTTCTAATACCCGAAATCCATACGATAAAAATCACAAAGGGAAATTAATTTCAGAAAACGTTATTTATAATGACCAAAGTTCTGAAATTCAATATTATCAGCCTATAAAATATACTTCAAACCCCATAACAGCCTCGCCTAATGATATTGTTAAATTCGTGGCGCAAACCATGTCGAGTAGTAAAATTGGTAGTATTATTATTCATGAAAATAGAAAACCCATTGGTATTGTTACGGATAAAGACTTACGTTCTAAAATAGCAACCGGACTCTATTCTATTGATGTTACAATTGATAAAATTATGACTTCGCCCGTAATTACGGTCGCTGATAACTTATCTATTGCTGAAGCTCAAATTATTATGTTAAAAAACAATGTAACTCATTTGTGCGTTACAAAAGATGGTTCTATTGATTCTGAAATTACCGGAATTATTACGGAGCACGATATTGTGGTGGCTCAAGCAAATAATCCAGGGGTTCTTTTAAAACAATCTAAGCGAGCTCAAAAATCGGCTGATTTAAAAGAAGTTCGAGATAAATTAGTCGAATTAATTCAGCATTCTTTAGATAAAAATGTTCCTATTAATCATATTGGTTCTATTGTTGGCGAAATTAATCTGGCGATAACCAAACGTGCTATTGAATTGGCTATTGAAAAAATTGGCACTCCTCCTCCAGCCCAATTTGCTTGGATGAACATAGGAAGTCAAGGCAGAAAAGAACAGCTTTTATTAACCGATCAAGACAATGCAATTATTTTTGAAGATGTGCCAGAAGAAAAATATGATGCTGTAAAAGAATATTTTCTTCAATTGGCTGAGAAAGCAACAAAAACATTAAATAAAGTAGGATATAATTTTTGTCCAGATGAAATGATGGCTAGCAATCCGCTTTGGTGTAAGTCCATTTCTGATTGGCAAAACCAATTTAAAGGTTGGATAATTAATCCTGCAGATAAAAATACATTAGAAGCTACCATCTTTTTCGATTATGATTTTGTTTATGGCAATGAATCTTTAGTAGATATGATTACGAAAACAATTCACGAAGAAATCAATGATAATCAATTGTTTTTCGCTTATTTAGGTGCTGATGCATTGAAAAATCCACCACCATTAGGGTTTTTCCGCCAGTTTTTAGTAGAAAGTGATGGAGAACACAAAGATACGTTTGATTTAAAAGGAAGAGCTTTAATGCCATTGATTGATGCCGCTCGAATTTTATGTTTAAGCAAAGGAATTAAGAATGTTGCAAATACCATTTCTCGATATTCAAAATTAGCCGAATTAGAACCACAAAACGCACCCGTTTATGAGGCATGTGCCGATGCTTTTGCCGAATTATTAAAGTTCAGAACAGAAGAAGGTTTAAAAAATGAATCAGATGGTAGATATTTGAATTTAAGTGAATTATCGAAATTAGATAAAGTAAAACTTAAAAATGATTTTCAACCTATTAATGATATTCAAGAAGTGATTAAGAATAAATTTCAATTAACTTATTTCACCTAAAACATGGCTTTAAATTGGTTCAAAAAAATAGTTAAAGATTATCCTAAATTCTGGGAAACCTATCTGAGTTACTTCGATAAAAATCAAAGTAAAGAGCAGCGTTTTGTAGTTTTTGATTGCGAAACAACAGGTTTGGATTATAAAACAGATCGTATTTTATCTATCGGAGCAGTAGCCATTCAGAACAACCAAATTATCGTTGGTGATTTTATGGAAGTGTTTTTACAACAAGATATTTTTAATCCAGAAACGGTTACTCTAAATGGTATTTTAAAAGAAGGAAAGGAAGAAAAAGTAGTTGAAGCAGAAGCGATAATTCGCTTTTTAGATTTTATAAAAGACGCAACTTTAGTAGGACATCACATAGATTTTGATATCGAGATGATTAATCAAGCATTAGATCGTTTAAATGTGGGAAAATTAGAAAATCAAGCGATGGATACCGACGTTATGTATCAAAAATTAAAATCATTACCACAAGAACAACAAAGTTCGTTAGATGAATTATGCGATATTTACAAAATTAAAAAATCTGATAGACACACGGCTAGTGGTGATGCATTTATTACTGCGTTACTTTTCTTAAAATTGAAAAAGAAATTAGAAATATAAAAAAACTGCTCCATTTCTGAAGCAGTTTTTAACCAATAAAACTAAAAAACTAGAGCTTGCCGTTTTTAATTTCTTCCACTATTTCAGGATTCAATAAAGTGGAAATATCTCCAAAATTAGAGAAGTCTCCTTCAGCAATCTTTCTTAATATTCTACGCATGATTTTACCAGAACGTGTTTTTGGTAAACCACTTACAAACTGAATTTTATCTAATTTCGCAATCGGACCAATTTGATCTGAAATCAATTGATTAATCTCTTTTGCTAAGTTAACTCTATCACGTCCTTCACCAGTTTCTTTCAAGATAATAAAACCGTAAAGGGCATTTCCTTTGATATCATGAGGGAAACCTACAATTGCACTTTCTGCAACCGCTGGGTGTTCGTTGATTGCATCTTCAATTGGGGCCGTTCCTAAATTATGTCCTGAAACAATAATAACGTCATCTACTCTACCCGTAATTCGGTAATATCCAACTTCATCGCGTAAAGCTCCATCACCTGTAAAATATTTTCCTGGGAAAGCAGTGAAATAGGTTTCTTTATAACGTTGGTGATCTCCCCAAATGGTTCTAGCCATCGAAGGCCAAGGAAATTTAACACACAATGCACCTGTTACTTGATTTCCTTCAATTTCATTACGTAACTCATCCATTAAAACCGGTTGAATTCCAGGTAATGGTAATGAAGCATAAGTCGGTTTTGTAGGTGTTACAAACGGAATTGGCGAAATCATTATTCCTCCTGTTTCAGTTTGCCACCAGGTATCAACTAATGGACAACGCTTTCCTCCTACGTGGTCGTTGTACCAGTGCCAAGCTTCCTCATTAATTGGCTCACCTACGGAACCAATTACTTTTAAAGAATCCAATTGAAATCTTTGAACATAATCTAAACTTTCTTTTGCTAATGCACGGATTGCTGTTGGTGCTGTGTAGAATTGTGTAACGTTATGTTTTTCAATCACTTCCCAAAATCTACTGAAATCTGGATAAGATGGAACTCCTTCAAAAATTACTGTTGTTGCACCATTTAAAAGAGGTCCGTATAAAATATAGGAATGACCTGTAATCCAACCTATATCAGCCGTACACCAATAAACATCATTTTCTTCGTAATTGAATACATTTTTAAAAGTGTAAGCGGTGTAAACCATATAACCTGCTGTCGAATGTACCATTCCTTTAGGTTTTCCGGTAGAACCTGAAGTATACAGAATAAATAAAGGATCTTCTGCATCCATAATTTCAGCTACATTATTTCCAACAGCAGTATCCATTAAAGGTTGTAACCACAAATCTCTTCCTTCTTTCATGTTGACTTCCGTATTGGTTCTCTTAACAACCAAAACAGTTTCAACACTTGGACATTTTTCTAAAGCTTCGTCTACAATTCCTTTTAAATCGATAGCTTTATTTCCGCGGTAACTTCCGTCTGAAGTAATCACCATTTTACATTCGCTATCATTAATACGAGCTGCAACGGCAGATGATGAAAATCCAGCAAATACAACGGAATGTATCGCTCCAATTCTAGCACAAGCTAAAACAGCTATTGCTAATTCTGGAATCATTGGTAAATAGATACAAACTCTATCCCCTTTTTTGATGCCTTGTTCACGAAGTACGTTTGCTAATTTTGAAACTCTAACATATAATTCATTGTACGAAATATGTTGCGCTGCTTCACTGGGGTCATTTGGTTCAAAAATAATGGCCGTTTTATCACCACGTTTTGCTAAATGTCTGTCGATACAGTTTTTAGTGATGTTTACTTTTGCATTTAAAAACCATTTAAAATCTGCTTCTTGCATATCAAATTCGAAAACTTTGTCCCATTTTTGATACCAAGTGAAATTTTCATCGGCAATACGATCCCAAAATTTTCTTGGTTCGCGCACCGATTTCTTATACATTTTAAAGTAATTCTCTAAATCTTTAATTTTATAATAACTCATTTTTTAGCTTTATTTTTAATTGATAATGTAAAGATAACCAATCTGTTTTAAGAATTTTATAATTTCTTGCTAAATAGATATAGTTAAGTGATTAGTGAAAAGTGAATAGTGATTAGCTTAAAATCTTACTTAAAACAACCAATTTTAGAATGTTCTAAAACGTCTCTAATTTCATCAATAATCGCTTCATCATCAATAGTAGATGGAATTTGGAATTGTTCGCCATCAGCAATACTTCGCATCATTTTTCTAAGAATTTTTCCAGAACGTGTTTTTGGTAAACGATTCACAACTACTACATCACGTAATGATGCTACGGCTCCGATTTGTTCACGAACTAAATGCACTACTTCATGTTGTAATTGGAAATGTTCAATATCATCACCAGATTTTGCTACTACTAATGCCAAAGGAATTTGTCCTTTCAATTCGTCATTAATTCCAATAACAGCACATTCAGCAACTGAATGATGAGACGCCACAATTTCTTCCATTTCAGCAGTTGAAAGTCGGTGACCAGCTACGTTGATAACATCATCTACTCGACCTGTGATGTATATATAATCGTCAGTATCTTTAAATCCGCCATCTCCAGAGAAATAATAACCTGGGAATTTATTCAAATATCCTGCTTTGAAACGTTCGTTATCTTTCCATAAATTTAATAAAGTTCCTGGAGGTAAAGGCAATTTGATAACTACGTAACCTTCTTCATTTGGACCTAATTCTTGTCCGTTTTCTCCAAAAATTCGGATATCGTAACCTGTAACAGCTTTTCCTGCTGAACCTGGTTTTATTGGTAAATATTCCACTCCCATCATGTTTGCAATCATTGGCCAACCTGATTCTGTTTGCCACCAATGGTCGATAGCAGGAACTGGAATATGTTCACGATACCATTCTAAAGTCGTAACATCGCAGCGTTCTCCTGCTAAGAATTGAATTCGTAAACTGCTTAAATCGTATTGTTTGATAAATTCTCCGTTTGGATCTTCTTTTTTGATGGCACGAATGGCTGTTGGAGCGGTAAACATAACATTTACTTTATGCTCAGCAATAACACGCCAAAACGTACTCGCATCGGGAGTTCGGATTGGTTTTCCTTCGAATAAAACAGTAGTGTTTCTATTGATTAATGGACCATATACAATATAACTATGCCCCACAACCCAACCCACATCTGATGCAGCCCAGAAAACATCACCTTCTTTTGCAGCGTAAATATTTTGCATTGAAAATTTAAGTGCGGTAGCATAACCACCTGTATCTCTGACGATTCCTTTTGGTTTTCCAGTAGTTCCAGAAGTGTATAAAATATATAACGGATGAGCAGCATTTACAGGAATACAAGGTGTTTCTTCTGAACCGTAAACTAAAGCATCATAATCGACATCGTATTTTTTGAATGGAACTCTTGCGCCTAATTTCCTATTGAAAACCACTACTTTTTCAGGTTTGTGATTGGCTAATTCAATGGCTTCATCTACTAGAGGTTTGTAAGCAATTAATCTATCGATTTCTATTCCCGATGAAGCGGTGATGATAGCTTTT
>NZ_JAIWOF010000177.1 GCF_020217025.1 Flavobacterium sp.
GGTTCGCAATCATCAATACGAATCGCAAGTTCATGTGGTGCAAAACCTCCAAAAACTACCGAATGCGTGACTCCTATTCGTGCGCAAGCCAACATAGCAAAAGCTGCTTGAGGAATCATTGGCATATAGATTACAGCTGTATCGCTTTTTTCTAAACCTAATGATAATAAACCTCCAGCTAATTTGGCTACTTCGGTTTTAACTTCGTTAAATGTATACTTTTTAACAGTTTGTGTAACGGGTGAATCGTAGATGATAGCTACTTGTTCGCCAAAGCCATCTTGAATGTGTTTATCAACTGCAAGGTAGCAAGCGTTTAAATTTCCATCAGCAAACCATAAAGGATAACCATTTTTATCCGTAGATAAAATGTTTGAAGGCAAATTATACCATTCTAATTGATTCGCTTGTTCCTTCCAGAATTCTTCAGAAGAAGTAATACTTTTATTATAAATATCGCAATAATTCATTTGTATTATTCAATTTATGTGATTTATTTTCTTTAGTAAATGTAGAAAATAAAATAATGCCAAATGAATTAATATTGCTAAATAGGTATAGTTATTTTTAAATTTATTTAATTTTTAAATACTTTGATATCGTATTTGTATAAATATCGTCAAAATCAATATGAGTTATATTAGAGAATTTAATTTCAGTTAATCCTTCTTCAAATTTTCCAGTGGCATCAAAATATTTTATATTAACTTTATTCTTTGTTACTTTTAATATTGGACCAATTTCAAATGTATCTTCATCAGAAATTTCATTAATAATGACAACATTAAATCCTAATCTTTGAATAGAATTAAATATACTTTCCCAATTTTTTAATTCGATATCAGGCTTTTTAATTGAATCTTTTATGCCTTCCAATCTGCAAATCTTATCAAAGAAAACATCTTTTTTATTTCTCCTAATTTTAGAAACTTGATTAATTGGAAAAACTAAAAAACCTCTAACAAAAAAATCATCTACCTCTTTAAAAAGAATAAAATCATTAGAAGAATCAATAATATAACCTGTTTTACAGCTCAATTCTTCTTTATTGACAATTCTAGAAATTTTGCAATATTTTCTTTTAGTTATAAAATCATTAATTTTATCTAATACTGAAACTTTACTCATAATTGCTGTTTTAAATTTTAACCCAACAACTCCTCCACTTTTTCCACTACTTTCTTAATTGAAAACGGCTTTGTCATGTAAGCATCAGCACCAAGAGCTAGTCCTTTTTCAATGTCGCTTTCTTTGTTTTTTGCGGATAAGAACATGACTTTGGTATGTTGTAAATTGTCGTCCTTTCTGATTTGTTCTAATGTTGCAAAACCATCAACCATAGGCATCATGATATCTAAAATGATGACATCTGGGTAATTGGTTTTTAAAATATCTAAAGCTTCTTGTCCGTCGCGTGCTATAAAAACTTCGTAATTGCTTTTCTTGAAGGTGTATTCAAGTGTCATTACGATATTTGGTTCGTCGTCTACTATTAAAATCTTCTTCATTATCTCTTAATTTTCAATATTTTTTTCAGGTAAAGTGAATACAATGCAAGCGCCTTTTACACTTGGTTGTACCCAAATTTTCCCTTTGTGATGTTCTATAATTTGTTTACAAATTGCCAATCCTAATCCGCTACCAACAGGTTTTTTGAAATTCTGGTTGGACGCTTGATAAAATTTGTCAAATATAACGTCAAAATCGTTAGGATTGATACCTTTTCCGTTGTCTTGCACCGAAGTTTCTATAAAATTATCTTTCTTTTTGACTTGAATGGTGATTAAACCATCAGTTTCGGGACAGAATTTAATGGCGTTTGATAGTAAATTAGTCACTACTTGAATGATTCTATCTTCATCATAATAGGCAAAAACCGTGTCTTTACTTTCTAAATAAACACTGATGTTTCGATTTTTAATCAATTGTTTTAAAGGTTCTATCGAATGTTCAATCGTTGCAATTAGGTTGTTTTCACTTGGATGAATGGTTTGTTTTCCGGTTTCAAATTTTTCTAAATCCAAAATTTTATCAATCAAACGATTCAATCGATCCGATTCCGAAATGATATTTTGTAAAAACTGCTTTCGTAACTCTTCTGGAATTTCATCATCATCATGCAAAATCTCACTCGCAGCACGAATAGCGGTAATCGGCGTTCGAAGTTCATGTGTTACGGTATCTAAAAATTCGTCTTTTTGAACGTCTTTTCGAACCAACGTTTCATTCGCTTTTTGTAATTCCGAAGTGATTTTTTGAAGTTGATTTGAAGTTTCCGTTAATTTTTTATTGATGGTAATATTTTCTTTAGATTCTTCTAGAATTTTCAGCACTTCGGGTAAAGTGACTTTTTCTTCTTTTACTACACTCGAAATCAGAATTCTTGCCGAAGCCGTTCCAATGTGACCCGTTAATAAATTCTCAGCGAATTTCACTAATCTAGCATCGGCTAATTCTTGATCTTTATCTACATTGTACTTCACATTGAAAATATTCATGGCGCGTTTGGTACGTTCTTCACCTAAAAATCGAATCAAAACTTTTTCGATATCACGTGTGTAAGCGGTTCCTTTCCAAACGAATGCATTCTCGTGGTTGATGCTGTATTTATCGATATCAACGTACATTTCGGCATAATTGCGTTCGCGATAATTTCCTTTAAAACTAACCGAAACAGCAAAATAAGTCAAGGTATTGAATAACATACTCCAAAACAAAGCATGTGGAACGGGTTGTAAATAATCCAATCCGAAAAGTTGGAATGGTTTTAACAACCCAATTTTCATAAAACCTTCGGTAACAAACGAACTTTCATTATTGGTTAACCCAATGGAATAAGGCAATAATAAGGTATAAATACAAATAATAAACCCAATTAAAATACCATAAATAGCGCCTAATCTTGAACCTCTTCGCCAAAAAATAGCTCCGAAAAATGCTGGCGCTAATTGAGCAATGACAACAAACGAAATTAACCCTATAGAAACCAAACTGTAATCTAATGCGAAGAATCGGTAAATGAAATACGCGGCGATAATTAGAGAAAAGATTCCGATTTTACGAATGTTGACAATCTTTTTATTATTGATGATTTGTTCTTCATTCTTCAATTTACCTAAAAAAGTATACGGAATCAACAAGTTGTTACTCAACATTGTAGATAAACTAATGCTTGAAACGACAATCATTGAAATAGCTGCTGAAAATCCGCCAAGAAAAACCAAAACAGTTAAAGTTTTATTATCAAAAAACTGTGGAATTAATAGCGAATACGTATCGGCATTGACATTTTTTCCATCAAACAATACGTTTCCGCCCCAAGCAATTGGATACACAAAAAGGTTGAACAATAATAAGTACAAAGGAAACAACCAAATCGCGGTTTTTACATGACGTTCTCTGTTATTTTCCACCACCGACATTTGAAATTGTCTTGGTAATAGGAAAATAGCAAAAAGTGAAACCATACTCAAAAAGAACCAGTTTAATCCTTGTTCTAATCCGCCAATGGTGTTTTTTTCTTTGAAGTTTTCTAAAAGTGAAGCTTTTGCATAAATATCATCGTAACCATCAAAAACGAAGAAAGTGACGTAAACTCCAACAATTAAAAAGAATACTAATTTTAAAACGCTTTCTAAAGCAACAGCAGTTACAATTCCTTTACGTTTTTCAGATGCATCTACATAACGTGTTCCGTAATACGAAGCGAATAAGGCTAAAGCGATGGAAACATAAGTTGTAGTGTCATCAAAAATGTAAGAACTTGTATTGGTTTGGGTTACAATGTGAAATGTTTCCGAAATTGCTTTTAATTGTAACGCGATGTAAGGCAAAATTCCAGAAATACAAACTACAGTCACAATTGCACCTAAGAAACGACTATTACCATAACGAAGCGAAATAAAATCGGCAATACTTGAAATTTTATTCACACGAGAAATACGAATAATTTTCTTTAAAATGATAATCCAAGCCGGAATAATAATGATGGGGCCGATGTAAATAGGTAAATATCCTAAACCCGAATTAGCAGCAACTCCAATACTTCCATAATACGTCCAAGCGGTACAATATACTGCTAAAGATAAAGAATAGATGTACGAATTATTAGTCCATTTGATGTTTTCTTTTTTCTCTGCCCAATGCGCAATAAAAAAAAGAATACCCAAATAGCCTAATAAAATAAGTAAAAGAATCGCACTATTCATAATAACGTTGTACTACAATCCAAGACATTAATACTGAGAACAACCAAACCGAAAAAATATAAATGTAGATTACTGGAAATCCTAATACATTATCAGCACTGTCAAATAGTAAAACGATTGGTAAATTCAATACCAATAACAGTAACAACGATAAAACAACCAATTTTTGTTGATGTCTTTTTTTCATCTTTTATTTATATTTATAAAACCTAAAAGCCGTTATGTAAATAAGAGCTTCTAAGTTAATTATATTTTTTTTAATTAATCTTCATATTCGTCCGTGATTGCATACCATCCAAAAATAGTTAATCCGGTAACAACCATTGGTAAAAGTATAAAGAAAACAATAATTCCAAAAACTAAATCATCTTGTTTTCCTGAAGTTAACTTTCCTCCAAAAATTCCAATCGAAAAATAGGCTATTGCAATTGCAAGTGCTATCCAAACGATTCCTAAATATTTTTTTACTGTGTTCATGATTATTATTTTTTAGTCGTGAAGTGTATTAATTTTTCTATCAATGTAAATCATTCCAATTACGAAACATATAGCTGCAATTCCAATTGGATACCAAAGTCCTTCTAAATAAAACTCTACATCTCCTGCCTCTTTAGAAGTAGTAACGAAATAAGTTGAAATAGCGGGAAGTAATCCACCAAATATACCATTTCCTACGTGATATGGCAACGACATTGAAGTATATCTAATCTTAACAGGGAACATTTCTACAAGGAATGCGGCAATTGGACCATAAACCATGGTTACAAAAATCACCTGAATAAAAACCATTAACACTAAGAACCAACGATCGCTATTGTTAATCATTTTGGTCACTTTTGTTTCCACTCTGTCTTTTCCTTTATCATCTACCATTACTTTTCCACTTTCAAAATGGATAGTTTTGATTTCTTCTACAGTAGTTCCATCAGTATAAGCTTTTGTTGTAGTATAGATAGAATCCATTTTTGTAGCATCGATTTCTTTTATTGAAGGAACTACTTTGGTTTTTTCAACGATTTCAGTTTTTAATGTTAAATCTGTTGAAGCATACATGGCTCTGTAAATTGGTCGATACGTTAAAATAGCAATCAACATACCACTCATCATAATTACTTTTCGTCCTACTTTATCACTCAACCAACCAAACACAACGAAGAATGGAGTTCCTAATAAAAGAGCAATACCTAATAACGTATCTACTTGAGAAGAATCAATACTTTGAACCGTTTTTAAGAAGTTCATCGCATAGAATTGTCCGGTATACCAAACAACTCCTTGTCCCATTGTAGCACCAAATAAAGCTAAAAGAACAAATTTTAAATTGAATTTATTTCCAAAACTCTCTTTCAATGGATTTGTAGATGTTTTTCCTTCTGATTTTGCTTTCGCGAAAGCTGGCGATTCGTGCATGTTTTTACGAATCAAGAACGAAACATAAACCATAACAATAGAAACCCAAAACGGTACTCTCCAACCCCACTCATCAAACGCTTCTTTAGACATTAATCCTTTAGTAAGTAAGATGACCATTAAGGAAATAAACAAACCTACAGTTGCAGTAGTTTGAATCCATGAAGTCCAATATCCTTTTTCGTTTTTAGGAGCGTGTTCGGCTACATAAGTTGCGGCTCCACCATATTCACCACCAAGAGCTAAACCTTGAAGTAAACGAAGAATCAATACTAATACAGGTGCTGCATAGCCAATTGTTTCAAAACTTGGAATACAACCAATTACAAAAGTAGCTCCTCCCATTAACATTAAAGTTACCATGAAAGTATACTTTCTTCCAATTAAATCTCCTAATCTTCCAAAGAAAAGGGCTCCAAACGGACGCACTACGAAACCAGCAGCAAATGTTGCTAATGTTGATAAGAAAGCTGCCGTTGGATTGTCAGAAGGGAAAAATTTAGTAGATAAAACTACTGCTAAACTTCCAAAAATGTAGAAGTCATACCATTCAATCATTGTTCCCATAGAGGAAGCCGAAATAACTTTCCAGATTCCTTTTGATGATTTGTTATCGCTCATAATGTAATTGTATTAGTTTGTTATAAATAGATTTGTAATTGTATGATGAATTCGCCTTTGTATTTATCAATTTTGTCAACTGCTGTATAAACTGGACGTGTTGAATATTGTGTAGTAATTTTGGCATGATGACCATCTAAGAAAAAGTTAGCTCCTAAATCAAATTGACTACTTGCTTTTTCTAAAGCATCAAAGTTTTTATAAGTATAGGCTCCAAATGGCTGAATTCTCACTTTTGGTTTTTCATTTTTATTTGGTAATAAAACACCCGCTTGTGTATACCAAATATTTCCTGTTCCTACCATTGGTTGTAAATTTCCTGCTCCCGCTAATGCTGGTGAACCTGTAAAAGTAGGATCCATAACCCCTTCATTCATAATTCCAAGGTTTCTTAAATAATTAGGTCCGAAATCATAATTATAGAAAACACTGTAAGCGGTAATGGCCATTTTTTTCTCTTTAGCACCAATTGGCATATCTAAGAAAACATCTCCAGCAAATAAACTAATCGCATGTTCTTTAATTACTCCATTTACAGAAGTTTGTGTTCCTTTTGGTGCATTGTAAAAACCAGCTCCAATGTTGAACATTTTCTTAGTTCCTAAGTAAGTTCCCACTTTGTAAGGTAAAAAGTTAGCTTCTTTATCAAAGAATTGATATTCCACATAACCTGCTTTAGACCATTGTGTAGTATTGTTATTATCAACAGCTTTAGCAATACTTGCATCCGTAACATTAGTTGGTGTTTGATTTGTTGCAAAAGGTTTATTGATACTAAAACGATATTCTAATTTATTGTATTTCCCTTTGGCGAAAATTCCAATTTGTCTGGCAAACTGATCGGAATTCTCGATTAAAGGCCAGTTAAAAATTGGTGCATCAACCGTTAGATAGTTTAAGGTAGAAGACATTGTCATACGTGATAATCCCATATAATAATGCAATCCAGCTCCAACAGATAAACTAAAAGGTTTTGATTCTTTAGGTAATACTACAGCATATTCATTCCATGCATCATGAAAGAATAAACCTGGTTTTTTTCCTGCGCCATAGCCACCAGTTCCAGATGAACCTGAAGCACCACCATTAATAAAAGTTTGATTGTTAATCCCTATATGAGTCAAAATCATATAACGAGGAGAAATTTGTGCATAAGCTAATAATCGCAAACGACGTAAGCCTGCATCTTCATGACTAGAAACAGATTCGTCTCCAATCATCGAACCCGGATTCAAATCGGTTGAACGAAGCCAAACTTGATTCCATGCAATAAAACGCATGTATTTGGTTCCTTCTGGATTTAAGTTGAATTTTAAACCTCCTCCATAATCAGGTGAACCCTGAGCGGATACTAGCAGAGATAAAAATAATCCTGAGATAGTTAGTAATTTTTTCATAATTAAAATTTGGTTAGTTGGGCATTTCTGCATGACCAAATTCTAAAATTCTGTTAACGAAAAAAATTACAGTATATATTTTTGTTAAAGAGTATAGCTAATCTTTAAAACGCTCCCATTTTATAAGCATAAACTTATCACCAAGTTCTGTAATAATCATACCGGCACCAGACAATTGGTCTTTGTTTTGAAGGAATTCAACCAGCTCATTATGTTTAAAAATCTTATAAGTAGGATGATAATTAGGATGTGGTGGTTTTTTAATTTTAAACTCTTTTACCCAATTGCTAATAGAAACGTGCGAAACACCAATAATACGCTCGATTTCTCTAAAACTCAATCCTTCTAAATACAATTGCAAAGCTTTAGTCACATAGTAATCATCTATCTTTTTTCCTAATTTATTGACAGTGAAGTAATAATTACACGATTTACATAAATAGCGCTGTCTATCTTTGATGATGCCACTTTTTACAATATTGTCACTTTGACATTTTGGACAGGATAAAATCTCCATATATATAATTTTTGCATAAATATACTAATTTTGCAAAATATACAAAAAATAATATGATAAAAATTTCAATTTATTTTTTTACTTATTGCAATTTTTATGATTTAAAATTATGAATAGTATAATTTTAGCTTTAAATCGCTACATTTTTAATTTTGAAAAAATGAAAAAAAATCCATTTTTGTTGTGAAAAAGTATAGTTATTTTATTTAATTTGTAGAAACAACACAAAACCATGCAATTCGACATACAAAATACCGAATCTTCCGCTTTATATAAGCTCTTAACGGGTACAGTAATTCCAAGACCAATAGGATGGATTTCTACAATTGACTCCAATGGAATCAACAACCTTGCTCCTTTTTCCTTTTTTAATGTTGTTAGCGAAGATCCACCACACGTCATGTTTTCTACCGTTCGAACAGGAAACAAAAACAAAGACACTTTAAATAATATATTAGATAACAAACAATTCGTTGTTAACTTAGTTACCGAAGAAGTTGTGGAACAAATGAACACCACTTCTCAAAGCGTAGCTTCTGATGTAGATGAATTCGAATTAGCTGGAGTTACTCCTATTGATTCAATTTACATCAAGCCAAAACGAGTAAAAGAAAGTTTAGTGCATTTCGAATGCGAAATGGTAAATCATTATTTCATTGAAAATCATCAAAATGGTGGAGCTTGTATTATAATTGGCAAAATTATCACGATGCATATTGATGACTCTATTCTGATGAAAAATCACAGAATCAACTTAGAAACATATAAACCCGTTGCACGTTTAGCAGGTTCTAATTACAGTAAATTGGGAGAAATTTTCTCCATAAAAAGAGGCTAAAATGAGTTCCGATAGATTAGAAATAAATTGTGCAATGCAAATTCAGAAACCAATTCATGAAGTTTTTGAAGCGATTGTAAACCCTGAAAAAATGACTAATTATTTCATTGCAACTAGCACTGGAACAATGGAAGATGGCAAAAATCTGATTTGGAAATTCCCTGAATTTGATTTTGAATGTCCTATTAAAGTTGGTAAAGTTGAAAACAATAAATACATTTCATTTTATTGGGAAAACTCAGGAGTTGACTTATTAGTAGAAATAACTCTTTCCGAAAAAGAAAACAATTCTACTTTAATTACGATTACAGAAAAAAGTATGGAAAATAACGAAGTAGGTTTAAAATGGCTTTCAGGAAATTCTTTCGGATGGTCTAATTTCCTTGCTTGTTTAAAAGCCTATTTAGAATACGGAATCAATTTGCGTAAAGGTGCTTTTGATTTCATGAAACAATAAAATTAATAAATAAAATCTGCGGAAATCTGCGTTTTGCCTAAGTAAATCCGTTTTATCCGCGTGCAAATACATATGAAAATAACAATTATAGGTGGTGGTCCAGGCGGACTTTACTTTTCGATATTAACCAAAAAAGCAATGCCAAATTGCCAAATCGATATTTACGAACGCAATAAACCCGATGATAGTTTTGGATTTGGTGTCGTATTTTCAGATGAAACTTTGGGGGAATTCCTAAAACGCGACATGCAATCCTATGAATTAATAAGAAGCAAATTTGCGTATTGGGATGATATCATAGTAGCTCGTGATGGAGAATCGGTTAATATTGCTGGAAATGGATTTTGCGGTTGTTCCCGTAAAACTCTTTTGCAATTATTACAACAACGTTGCATTGAAGAAGGAGTAAATCTGCATTTCGAACAAAATGTAGATGATTTATCGCAATTCGCAGATTCGGATATCATTTTAGCTTCAGATGGAATTGCAAGTGCTATTCGAACGAAATACCAAAAGGAATTCGGAACTAAAATAGAATTAAAGAAAAATCGCTTCGTTTGGTTGGGCTCCACAAAACCGCTTGATGCTTTTACTTATTTTTTCAGAAGTACTCCTCACGGAACTATTGTAGCTCACTCTTATCAATACGAAGAAGGCATGAGTACGTGGATTTTTGAATGTTCTGACGAAACTTGGCAAAAACACGGTTTTGAAGTGACCAATGAAGAAGATACGATGACTAAAATCGCTGAAATTTTTAAAGAAGAATTAGACGGACATCCACTGATTTCCAACAAATCGCATTGGCGTCAATTTCCACATGTTACGAATGAAAAATGGTATCATAATAACATCGTTTTACTAGGCGATGCCAAAGCTACAGCCCACTACTCTATTGGTTCAGGAACAAAATTAGCGATGGATTGTGCTATTGGTTTATCGGATGCCGTAATTGCGAATCCAAATAATGTGCAAGCTGCTTTCGAACAATACGATAAAACCCGAAGAAATACCGTAGAAATGATTCAATATGCCGCAGTCGTTTCTTTAGATTGGTTCGAAAATATGGACCGTCACATGCAACATCCTTTCCAACAATTTGCTTTTGGATGCATGACCCGTTCTAAAAAAGTAACATATGAAAATTTAAGATTACGCGATAAATCATTTACCGATAAAGTTCTAAAAGAGTTTAATGATAATCTTGCCAAATCGAGCGAAGTCGAGATTGTTTCTGCAGCATTTACTCCTTTCAAATTAAAAGAACTAGAACTTCCAAACCGCATTGTGATGGCGCCAATGGGACAATATTCCGCTACAGACGGATTAGTTTCTGATTGGCATTTAGTGCATTATGGAAGTCGCGCAACTGGTGGCGTAGGATTAATCATCACCGAAATGACCGCCATTTCCGAAACCGGTCGAATTACAGAAGGTTGTGCCGGAATTTACAATGCAGAACAACTAAACCAATGGAAAAAAATCACGGATTTCATTCATAATAATACCGATACGAAAATCGGAATCCAATTAGGTCATTCTGGAAGAAAAGGCGCTACTAAAAAACCTTGGGAAGACAACGGACCAATGGAAACACCTTGGAATTTAATTTCTGCTTCCCCTATTCCATTCAATAACAATTTTGCTACTCCAAAGGAAATGTCTTTGGAAGATATGGCGGAAATCAAAGCACAATTCGCTCAAGCAGCTAAAAATGCAGACGAAGCGGGTTTTGATATGATTGAATTACAAGCACATCACGGCTTTTTATTGGCTTCTTTCTTGTCGCCTTTAACCAATATTCGTACCGATGAATTTGGCGGAAGTATCGAAAATCGTTTAAAATATCCATTAGAAGTTTTTAAAGATATTCGTGAAGTATTCCCATCAGAAAAACCAATTTCAGTGCGAATTTCAGCAAACGATTGGGCTGAAAATGGAATATCAGAACAAGAAGTTATTACTATTGCAACCGCTTTCAAAAATGCTGGAGCTGATATTATTAATGTTTCAACAGGAAATACTGTCGCAGGGCAAAAACCTTTGACAGGAAGAATGTGGCAAACTCCTTTTTCTGATGCGGTTCGAAACACGGTTCATATTCCAACTATAACTGCTGGATACATTCAAGATATTGACCAAATCAATACGATTCTTTTAAACGGTAGAGCCGATTTAGTAGCATTAGGAAGACCATTATTGTTAGATGCTAATTTCGTGAGAAATGCTCAAGCCTACGAACAATTTCAAGCGAATGACATTCCAAATCCATACAAAATGGGAGTTTCGCATTTATATCCGCTAAAAGCTTCGGAAAGAAAACAAATGGAAGGCATGAAAAAAGCATTAAAACCTAAAAGTAATAAGAAGTAATTAGGAATTATGAAACATTACGAAGACAATTTTGCACATATAAGTTTACCGAATTCTGAATTACAACCAGAATATACCTTTTTGGATTTACCTCAATTCCAGCACCTTGAAATGTTGAATTGTGTAGATAAATTGCTAGATAGTCATATTCGAGAAGGTCGTGGAAATAATAGTTGCATTCGTACGTTTGAGGAAACTTGGACGTATCAAGATTTATTTGAAAAAGCGAATCAAATTGCACATGTTTTGGTGGATGATTTAGGATTAAAATCGGGCAATCGTGTTTTGATTCGTTCGGCGAATAATCCGATGATGGTCGCTTGTTGGTTTGCCATTTTAAAAGCGGGTGGAATTGTTGTGGCAACTATGCCATTACTTCGATCAAAAGAATTAACAACCATTATCGATTGTGCTGAAATTTCTCATGTGTTATGTGATAAGGAATTGGAAGAAGAAATTCATTTGGTTAAGTCTGATTTCCTAAAACAAACCTGTTTTTACGGGAATTCGCAATTAGAAGAATTTATGACATCTAAACCCAAAACTTTCGATAATTATCATTCCAAATCCGATTCAATTGCTTTAATTGGTTTCACTTCTGGAACTACAGGTTTACCCAAAATGACAGCGCATTATCACAAAGATATTTTGAATATTTGCGAAGCGTTTCCAAACTATTCACTACAACCTACTCCAAACGATATCTTCACTGGAAGTCCACCGTTAGGATTTACTTTTGGTTTGGGAGGATTGGTATTATTTCCAATGTATTTCGGAGCTTCCACATTTCTAATCGAAAAACCGAGTCCCGATTTATTATTGAAAGCAATTCAAGATTTTAAAATTACGATTTGCTTTACAGCTCCTACAGCTTGGCGAATCATCACCACAAAAGTTCAGGATTATGATATTTCGAGTTTGAGAAAATGTGTATCTGCAGGCGAAACGTTGCCTTTAAAAGTTTGGCAAGATTGGTATGATGTCACAAGGTTAAAAATTATAGACGGAATCGGTGCTACCGAAATGTTGCATATTTTTATTTCGTCTAATGAAGAAAACATGAAACCAGGAGCTACCGGAAAAGCCATCACCGGTTATGAAGCTAAAATCATAGACAAAAAAGACAACGAATTACCAAGAAACGAAGCCGGAAGATTAGCCGTTCGAGGAATTACAGGTTGTAAATATCTAAATCGAGAAGACAAGCAACGCGAATACGTAGAAAACGGTTGGAACATCACAGGCGATATTTTCCGTCAAGACGAAGAAGGCTATTTCCATTTTGTAGCACGTGGTGATGATATGATTATTTCTTCGGGCTATAATATCGCGGCAATTGAAGTAGAATCCGTACTTTTAACCCACGAAGATATTTTAGAATGTGCCGTAGTAGGTTTACCTGATGAAGAACGAGGAATGTTAGTTTGTGCATATATTGTGTTACATGATAATACTAAAGCATCAGATGTAATGAAGAATCGTATTCAACACTGGTTCAAAGAAGTAGCCGCACCATATAAATATCCAAGAGTAATTAATTTCGTGGAATGTTTACCGAAAACGGAGACTGGGAAAATACAAAGATTTAAATTGAAATAATATCAAGACATATATAATGAGTGAATTCATAAAACAAGAAAAAGTACGTTTCCAACATGTTGATTATGCTGGAATTGTCTTCTATCCTCGATTTTTAGAAATGCTAAATTGCTTGGTAGAAGATTGGTTTGAAGAAGCCTTGAATCGTCCTTTTTCAAAAATGCACGAAACTAATGGTATTCCTACGGTTGATTTAAAAATTCAATTCAAAAATGCTGCTAGATTAGGCGAAATCTTAACCAAAAAACTTTGGGTAAAAGAATTAAAAAACTCGTCAATACTTTGCGGATTTCAGTTTGCAAATGAATCAGAAAACATCGTTTTAGAAGGCGAAGTCACTTTAGTAAACGTAGCGTTCAATCCAGAAAGAAACGGCATCAAAGCCGAACCTTTCACAGAAGAAATGAAGAATAAAATAAAGCAATACGAATTATAAAACTAGAAACACAGATTTAAGAAATTATATAAATTTTAAAAATTTCTCCAATCTGTGTTCCAAAAAACAATTCACAAATGGAATTCAAAAAATTCAAAGCTGCAACCGTTCAAACGTCACCTGTATTTCTAAATGTAGAAAAAACAGTGGATAAAGCCATTTCTTTCATTAAAGAGGCAAGTAATAACGGAGCCAAATTAATCGCTTTTCCAGAAGTTTTTATCGCCGGATATCCGTATTGGAATTGGATTATGACACCCGTTCAAGGCAGTAAATGGTACGAAGAATTATATAAAAATTCGGTTGACGTTGCTGGTCCAGAAATCAAGAAACTTTGCTTAGCAGCCAAAGATAACGATATTCATATTGTGATGGGAATCAACGAGCGCGGTAAAAGCTATGGCGAAATTTACAATACCAACTTAATCATCGACAATAAAGGCGTAATCGTTGGAAAGCATAGAAAATTAGTCCCAACATGGGCCGAAAAACTAACTTGGTCTTCAGGTGATGGTTCTTCTTTAAAAGTGTACAATACCGAAATTGGTCCCATCGGAACTTTAGCTTGTGGTGAAAACACGAATACGTTAGCACGTTTTACCCTACTTTCTCAAGGCGAATTGATTCACATTGCCAATTACATTTCACTTCCCGTGGCGCCACCCGATTACGATATGGCAGAAGCGATTAAAATTCGTGCCGCTGCGCATTCGTTTGAAGGAAAATTGTTTACGATTGTATCGTGTTCGACCGTTTCACAAGAAATCAAAGATGCTTTACGTGCTGATGTTCCTAATGTAGATGAATTATTGGATAGAAAAAGTTCCGCTTTCTCTGGATTTATTGGTCCAAATGGTGCTGTAATCGGACAACCACTTATCGACGAAGAAGGAATGGTTTATGCCGAAATTGATTTAGCAAAATGCATCCAACCCAAACAAATGCACGATATTTTAGGACATTACAATAGATTTGATATTTTCGATTTACGTGTAAACACTGCTCCTACTCGAAAAATCACGTTTATTGATAATCACGAAGAATTTAATAAAAAATAGTATTAAGACTAGAGAATTAAGTATTAAGACAACTTACTATGGAAACAAACAACTATTCAGACGACCAATACGGAAGAGCGCGAGTTCAAGATTCCGATGAACTAAAAGCCTATTATAAAGAGTTAGAAACGCTTGGCGCCGGCGCTTTATGGACAGTTGCTAATGACATTGAACCATGGGAACCACGTTCTTCTTCGGTTCCTATGTTATGGAAATATGATGATTTACGTGAATTAGTGCTAAAATCATCTGAATTAGTAACCCCAGAACAAGCTGGAAGACGCGTAGTTTATTTAGTAAATGACAAACGCAAAGATGTTTCGGCAGCTGTGGGTTGGTTGTATACTGGAATTCAAGTAACTCGTCCTGGTGAATTCACTTCGGCGCACCGTCATCGTGCTTCTGCCCTACGTTTTATTATGGAAGGCGAAAAAGGATATACAGTAGTTGATGGTAATAAAATCATGCTAGAAGTAAACGATTTTGTAATTACTCCTAATTCCACCTGGCACGAACATGGCGTAGAAGAAGGCGGAAAAACATGCATTTGGCAAGACGGCTTGGATATTCCGTTAGTAAATGCTTTAGAAGCGAATGATTATGCGGTTTATGATGGCAAGCAAGAATTGGTAAAACCATTAAACTTTTCACCTATTACTTATGGTTGCGCGGGATTGATTCCAGCAGATAAAACTTGGGACAAACCGTATTCTCCATTATTCAAATATTCTTGGAAAAATGTATATCCAGCCTTATTAGAAGCACAAAAAGTGAATGAAGTAAACCCGTTTGATGGTATTTTCATGCAATATTCAAATCCGTTAACTGGTGGACACGTAATGCAAACTATGGGAGCAGCGATGCAATTATTACCAGCAGGCTTTAAAGGAAAAGCACACAAACATACAGGTTCTTTTGTCTACCAATGTGCGAAAGGAAAAGGCTACACCATTATAAACGGAAAGCGTTTTGATTGGAAAGAACGAGATATTTTCTGTGTTCCGAGTTGGGCATGGCACGAACATCATAACTTATCCGAAACCGAAGATGCTTGTCTTTTTAATTTCAATGATTTACCAGTAATTGAAGGATTGGGATTGTATCAAGGAAGAGAATTAACAGAAAACAACGGACATCAACAAATTCAATAACAACAAAAACTTTGCGAACTTTGCGTAAAACTTAGAGAACTTTGCGTCTAATTAAAGAATATGAAACTACTTACTTACAAAACACAAGACACCGAGCCACGTTTAGGCTTTATTCATAACAACCAAGTCATCGATATGCAGGATTTTGGAGAGATATCAAATTTCCCGTTACCAAACGATATGTTGGAATTAATCGATATGGGATTTGAAATTATTCCAGAAATCACAGAAATGATTGTGGAAACACCTGAGAATTTCTTTGAAGAAATCGCTTATGAAATGGATGAAGTAACCATTTTAGCTCCAATCGAAAAACCAAGAAAAAATATCATTGGAATTGGGTTGAATTATACAGAACACGTTGCCGAAAGTGCTCGTACGTTAGATACTACGGGAAAACTTCCAACCAAACCAATTATCTTCTCAAAACCACCAACAACGGTTACGGCTACGAATACCGAAATTATCAAAAACACGAAGCTAACTTCTCAATTGGATTGGGAATGTGAATTAGCTGTAATTATCTCAAAGAAAGGGAAATATGTTCCAAAATCTGAAGCATTAGATTATGTATTTGGATACACGGTAATTAACGATATTTCGGCACGTGATTGTCGTAGAGAAGGTCAATGGATTGTTTCTAAAGGACAAGATACTTTCGCTCCAATGGGCCCAGTTATCGTTACAAAAGACGAAATCGAAAATCCACACAACTTGAATTTATCGTTGAAAGTAAATGGTGTTGAAAAACAAAATTCAAATACCAAATTCATGTTATTCAACATCAACGATTTGATTGAAGATTTAAGTACCGTTTTTACTTTAGAGCCTGGTGACATCATCGCAACGGGAACTCCAGCAGGTGTTGGCGCAGGTCGCGATCCTCAAGAATGGATGTACGATGGAGATGTAGTTGAGGCAACAGTAGAAGGAATTGGTACAATAGTAAATACAATTAAAGAAATATAATTATAAGGAACACAGATTTAAGAAATTTAAGTAATTATTAAAATTTTTTCAATCTGTGTACCAAAAATAAAATCTGCGTTTATTCGCGTTTGCGTAAGCAATCCGTTTTATCCGCGTTCCAAAATAAAATAAAAATGAAATACAGAATAGGCCAAATAGTTCCATCATCCAACGTAACGATGGAAACCGAAATACCTGCAATTTTCCGCTCTCGTGAAACCATTTTACCAGAACGTTTTACGTTTCATAGCAGTAGAATGCGCATGAAAAAAGTAACCAAAGAAGAACTCGAAGCCATGGATGCTATGAGTTTGAAATGTGCACAAGAATTATCAGACGCACATGTTGACGTAATGGGATATGCATGTTTAGTAGCTATTATGAGTATGGGACGTGGTTATCATTGCGTTTCGGAAGTAAATTTACACCAAGAAACGGTAGCGAATGACTTCCCTACTCCTATTGTAACTTCGGCTGGAGCTTTAATTAATGGTTTGAAAGTTTTAGGTGCAAAACAAATTTCTATTATTACGCCTTACATGCGTCCATTAACGGATATGGTAGTGGATTATATCGAAAATCAAGGGATTAAAGTAAAACAAAGTATCGCTTTAGAAATTCCTGACAATTTAGAAGTTGCTGCTCAGAATCCAATGAATCTATTAGAAATCTACAAACAGTTAGATTTAACTGATGTCGACGTTTTAGTAGCTTCTGCTTGTGTACAAATGCCATCATTAGAAGCGATTGATTTAATTCAAGCAGAATGTGGTATTCCTGTGACTTCAGCAGCGGTTTGTACGACTTATGAAATGATGAAAAAATTGGGAATCGAAACTAAATCAGCTATTGGCGGTAAGTTGTTGAGTGGAAAGTACTAATTTTTTAAAATAGCATAAATTAAAAAAGCTACAACTCATATGAATTGTAGCTTTTTTGTGTTTAATTATTTTGAATCTTTAAATTCTAATCAAAATAGCCAATCTTATGTTATAAAAACTTCATACGCTAAATAAAACAAAAGATTTAAAGATTACCAATACATTCCTAAAATATTCCAACTTGTTCCATCACTAACCAATTGAATCCAACCTATGTTAGAAGAAGTCATTGTTGATATATTCATAGTTCCTGTTGTATTACTATAAAAACCATATATAGTATCGACACCATTACTCAATACATTTATAGATTGGTATAAACTAGTTGATGTACTTGTAATATAAATCATCTTACCAGATCCAGCTATACTAGCACTCGGAAGTGTAATTGTAATTAACGAATTACTGGTGTTTTTTAAATATACATTGTTTAAAATATCACTAGAAGTGATCGTATAGTTTGTTGTTTTAGAAAGAAATGTAAATGCTGTAGGAACTCCTGATAAACCCATTGGACCTTGAGGACCCATTGGACCTGTTGCTCCGTCTAATCCATTAACTCCTGCTGGACCTTGTGGACCCATTGGGCCTGTAGCTCCATCTAAACCATTTATTCCTGCTGGACCTTGAGGACCCATTGGACCTGTTGCTC
>NZ_JAIWOF010000178.1 GCF_020217025.1 Flavobacterium sp.
GAGCATTCCGAAAGGATAGTAACTATTACACAAGATTTCTTTGTAAGAACGTAATGCGAATATAACAAAAAACCACCCAAATTAATAGGTGGTTTAACTATTTTGTTTTGTATTACCATTAAGTTAGAAATATTGTTTTTACTACCCAGAGTGGGAATCGAACTATTTATTTTAAACTTTCTAGTTGAACAAAATAATAAAATCTGTGAAGCAGCATCTAACTGTAATTAAAACCATGAAATTTTGATAGTGATGCTATTTTATTTAAAAAACACATCATATCCAAAGCGAAGCAATGCCAATCCAACCACTATTAAAAAGAAAATTCGAATAAATCCGTTGCCCTGAGAAATAGCTAGTTTGGCTCCTAACCAAGCTCCTATAATATTACAGATTGCCATTGGAATAGCCACTGCCCAAATAATCTTTCCTTTAAGCATAAACAAAGTAATCGAACCGAAATTAGTTGCCAAATTAACCAATTTAGCATTAGCGTTAGCTTGCAAAAAGTCAAATCCAAGAATGGCGATAAAAGCCATAATCAATAAACTTCCGGTTCCTGGACCTATAAAACCATCATAAAACCCTAGAACTGCAACAATCACAGATGCGTAAAGATAAAGTTGTTGTTTGGTTAAAATACTAATATGGAAATGTCCGAAATCTTTCTTTAAGTAAGTATAAATCAATAATAGTAATAGTATAACAAAAAGAACAGGTTTCATGAAGTCATTTTTCATGACATTCAACAAGCTAGACCCTAAAAAAGAAAAAGAAAAAGAAAAAATTGCCATGACTGCAAACAACTTCCAATCGATTTTTACCTTTTTTAAATATTGATAAGCAGCAATACTCGTACCACTAAACCCTGGGATTTTCAATGTTCCGATAATGGAAGCAACTGGTAAATTTGGCAATAAAATTAAAGCGGCTGGAGTTTGAATTAATCCACCACCACCCACAATAGCATCGATAAAACCGGCTATGAAGGATGCTATGCAGAGAAAAATGATGATGTAGGTTTCCATTTTAAAATATCAAGTTCAAGGGCAAAAATCAAATACAAATCTAAGCGCAAAAATAGGAACACGGATTGGAGAAATTGGAAAAATTTAAATAATTATTTTTAAAATGAAAAATTATTTGTAATAGAGATTCCTAACGGAATGACAAAGTTTGTGTATTTTTTTCTTTTATGGACTTTTTAAAGAAATTAACATCAACTTAAAACTTATGTGACTTATATGTTTAAATTAGAAGCTGAAACGAGTTCAGCTTGACAAAGTGGTAGTTATTTTGGGAAAATAAAAAATCCAAATTCCTTTTTGTTCAGAATTTGGATTTTCATTATTCTAATTTAAAACTATACCCTTACAATATTAGCTCCGATAGCTCTTAATCTTTCGTCAATGCGTTCGTAACCTCTATCGATTTGTTCGATATTTTGAATGGTTGACGTTCCTTTTGCAGTTAAAGCAGCAATTAATAAAGAGATTCCGGCTCTAATATCTGGCGAACTCATTGTGGTAGCTTTTAATTGCGATTGGAAATTATGCCCCATAACCACCGCTCTGTGCGGATCACATAACATGATTTTTGCTCCCATATCAATTAATTTATCCACGAAGAACAAACGGCTTTCAAACATTTTTTGGTGAATTAAAACATCGCCTTTCGCTTGCGTACAAACAACTAAAACGATACTTAACAAGTCAGGTGTAAATCCTGGCCATGGTGCATCCGAAACAGTTAAAATAGAACCATCGATATCTGTTTTAATTTCGTATCCATCTTTATGAGCTGGAATGTAAATATCATCGCCTTTTCTTTCTAAGGTAATTCCAAGTTTTCTAAACACGTTTGGAATTTGTCCTAAGTTCTCCCAACTTACATTTTTAATCGTAATTTCACTTCTTGTCATAGCTGCAAGACCTATCCAAGAACCGATTTCTACCATATCAGGTAAAATTCTGTGTTCGCAACCGCCTAATGTTTCAACTCCTTCAATCGTTAATAAGTTTGACCCTACTCCAGAAATTTTAGCTCCCATAGAGTTCAACATTTTACACAATTGTTGTAAGTAAGGCTCACAAGCTGCGTTATAAATCGTAGTTGTTCCTTCCGCTAAAACCGCAGCCATTACAATATTAGCTGTTCCCGTAACTGAAGCTTCGTCTAACAACATATAAGAACCTTGTAATCTTCCGTCGATTTCTACTCCGTAGAAGTGGTCTTCTCTTTCGTATCTGAATTTAGCCCCTAAGTTGATAAAACCTTCAAAGTGCGTATCTAAACGACGACGACCAATTTTATCTCCTCCAGGTTTTGGAATGTATCCGCAACCAAAACGTGCTAATAAAGGTCCAACAATCATAATAGACCCTCTTAAACTTCCGCCTTCTTTTTTGAACGCTTCTGTTTTTAAGTAATTTACATTTACCTCATCGGCTTGAAACGTGTAATCGCCAGGTCCATTTTTTTGAATTTTAACACCTAAATTACCTAAAAGAGTAATTAGTTTATTAACATCAATGATATCTGGAATATTCGTTACTCTTACTTTTTCAGAAGTTAACAAAACAGGACATAACACTTGTAACGCCTCATTTTTAGCGCCTTGTGGTGTGATTTCTCCTTTTAATGCTTTTCCTCCTTCAATTTTAAATGTTCCCATGTAACTGCCTATTTTTTAAATGTATTTTTATTTTGATTGTTCTTGTTCAAATGCCCTTTTGGATTGTTGTTTTTCTTAACAATTCCAGGTTTATTTGTACCAAATTGTGTTTTATTCGAAACTTTCTTGTTCACTTTCATTAAATCGTGTGTATTCGAAAGTTCTTCGTTAGATTTGGAAAGATTTAATTTTCCTCCCGAAAGTTCTAATAAATGTTCGAAAATTACTTCATCGGTTACCGTGTCTTTGTTCCAACTCAAGTAACATTTTTTCATATGATTGGCGATTACTAAAACTAAAGCATTTTTCAATTCGCTTTCTTCCCAGCTGTTCGCTACATCAATCATGTACTTGATGTTGTTTCCATAAAAACGATATTTAGGGAAATTTTGAGGATATTTTAAACGATCTGGTTTCTGAGTTAAAATATCTTTTGAAGGAATTGGATAAGGCGAATCTACATCCAATTTAAAATCAGACATAATAAACAACTGATCCCACAATTTATGTTGAAAATCTAAAACGTCTCTCAAGTGCGGATTCAACGAACCCATCACAGAAATAATGTATTTTGCTGCTTTGTTACGTTCTTCTCGATCTTCAATTTCAGTAGCTTGATCGATTAATTTCTGCAAATGTCTTCCATATTCTGGAATAATCAAATGCGGACGTTCTGAATTATATTCTAAGTAACTTACTTCTTCTTGCATGTTTTTTTATAATGAAATGAGACCTTCAATATCAGAAACCTCAATGTATTTATCAATCACACTCTGAGCACTTGCCATAGTTACACTAATAGAAATACTGGTAAATTTACCTGTTTTAGATTGTTGCGTAGTAATAACAGCTCCCATATCATTAAAAGCAGCTTCTACTTTTGCTATACTATGCACATCAGACGGCATAATAAATTTATACAAATACTCTGAAGGCCAAAGCGTTGAGTTTGTTAATTCTTCTTTTAATCTTGCGTAAAAATCTTCTGTTTTCTTATCCATCATCATTTCGTATTGGAAAAGCAAATATACTTTTTTATGTTCAGAATTGTAATGTAGTAACTTATAAATTTTTAAGTTGATTAGATTTTTAAAAAAACTTACTTTTGCGCCTTAGTATTTCCAATATGAATAAAGAAATTGTGGTTTTAATTGGTGGTCCAAGCTCTGGAAAAACCACCTTAATCGATGCATTAAAAGAAAAAGGACACACTTGTTATCCTGAGGTTTCGCGCGAAGTTATTCGTGAAGCACAAGAACAAGGTATTGAACAATTGTTCTTAGAGAAACCCCTTTTATTCAGTGAATTACTGTTGGAAGGCAGAAAAAGACAATTCAAAGAAGCTCTAAAAGAAGAAGCAAATATCGTTTTTTTAGACCGAGGCATTCCAGATGTTTTGGCGTATATGCATTACATAGGCGATTCCTATCCTGCATTTTTCGATAAAGCCTGTCAAGACCATAAATATTCTGCGATTTTTGTTTTACCACCTTGGAAAGAAATCTATGTAAGTGATGCCGAACGTTATGAAAATTACGACCAAGCCGTTTTAATTCACGAACATTTGATGGAAACTTACAAAAAATACGGCTATTCAATTACGGAAGTTCCAAAAGACACGGTTGAAAATCGTGTGGATTTTATTATGAAACATCTTGTTAAATAATTTTTTTCGTAATTTAGTGTTTCTAAAAGCCAATTTACATGTCGGAAGCCTTACAAATTCTTCAAAAATACTGGAAACACGATAGTTTTAGAGCACCACAAGAAGAAATCATTCAATCGGTTTTAAGTGGACATGATACGTTTGCACTTTTACCAACTGGAGGAGGAAAATCGGTATGCTTCCAGATTCCGGCTATACAATTAAACGGAATTTGTTTAGTGATTTCGCCTTTGATTGCCTTGATGAAGGACCAAGTTCAGAATTTACAAAGCAAAAACATCAAAGCGATTGCTTTAACTGGTGGCGTTTCGCAAGACGACATTATTGATATTCTAGATAATTGCCAATTCGGAAATTACAAATTCTTATATCTTTCTCCAGAACGTTTACAACATGATTGGATTGTAGAACGCTTGAAACAATTACCCATCAACTTGATTGCTATTGACGAAGCGCATTGTGTAAGCCAATGGGGACATGATTTTAGACCGGCGTATTTGAAGATTTCAGCTTTAAAAGAGCATTTTCCTACTACACCTTTTTTAGCTTTGACGGCGACTGCCAATAAGAGAGTTCAAGAAGATATTTGTACCCATTTAGCTTTGGTTAATCCAAAAGTATTTACAAAATCATTTACAAGAGAAAATTTAGCGTATCATGTGATTAAAACCGAAGATAAGCTTTTCAAAATACAGCAGATTTTAACAAAAAATCCGCAATCTTCTATTATTTATGTTCGTAATCGAAAATCTTGTGTTGAAACTTCACAACAGTTGAAGCAATTGGGATTTTCATCAACAATTTATCACGGTGGATTGCCTGCAAAAGAGAAAGAGAAAAACATGCAATCGTGGTTGGAAAACAAATCACAAGTCATGGTAGCCACCAATGCTTTTGGAATGGGAATCGACAAACCCGATGTAAAAACGGTAATCCACATCCAACTTCCAGAAAATCTAGAAAATTACTATCAAGAAGCAGGAAGAGCTGGACGAAATGGCGAAAAAGCATTTGGAATCATCGTTACCAATCCTTCTGATATTGGGTACACTAAGGCTCAATTTATTGATGTTTTACCGGATAAAAAATTCGTAAAAGACGTTTATATCAAGCTGAACAATTACTTTCAAATTGCTTATGGTGAAGGTTATAATGAAAGTTTTGCTTTTAATTTGAATCAGTTTTGTGCGCATTATCATTTTCCAGTAATTAAAGCTTTTAATAGTTTGCAGTTTTTGGACCGACAAGGAATCATTACTTTTCAAAGTGAATCCACAGAAAAAATAAGTTTACAATTTATCATTCCGAGCAAAGAAGTGATTCGTTACATCAGTTTGCATCCGCACGACGAACCTGTTATTACCACGATTTTAAGAACCTATTCTGGAATTTTTGATGTAGAAACTACGATTAATCCGCATTTGGTTGCCAAAAAAGCAAACACATCAGAAAAACAGGTGGAAGAAGTAATTGATAAACTAGCAGAAAGCCAGTGCATCATTTTACATGCGAAAAACAATGATAGCTCGATAACTTTTAACGAAGCTCGCGAAGATGATTTAACAATTAATCGTGTGGCGAAGTTTTTAGAACATCAAAACAAATTGAAGGAAGAGCAATTTCAAAGCGTGGTGAACTACATTACAAACGAAGATACGTGTAAAAACAGAATGCTTTTGGCTTATTTTGATGAAATTCCGAAGGAAGACTGTGGCATTTGCTCCTATTGTACTGCTAAAAAAAAAGTCAATCCAGTTGAAATAACGCAATCAGTCATACAATTATTAAAAAAAAGTCCTTTAAGTTCAAGAGAAATTGAAAACCAACTGCACATTTCTTCAGAAGCGACTATCTTTGCGATTCAATTATTACTAGAGAATAAGCGAATCAAAATCAATTCAAACAATCAATATTACCTTATATAATGGAAAAATTAAGAATTGTATTCATGGGAACGCCCGATTTTGCCGTTGGGATTTTGGATACTATTTACAAAAACAATTATACTATTGTAGGTGTCATCACTGCTCCAGATAAACCAGCAGGCCGCGGACAAAAAGTAAGCATGAGTGCGGTTAAAGAGTATGCGTTAGAAAAAAACTTGCGTTTATTACAACCTACCAATTTAAAATCAGAAGAATTTTTAACTGAATTAAAAAGTTTAGAGGCTAATTTACAAGTAGTTGTAGCTTTTAGAATGTTGCCTGAAGTGGTTTGGAAAATGCCAAAGTTAGGCACCTTTAATCTTCACGCTTCTTTATTACCAGAATATCGTGGTGCTGCTCCTATTAATTGGGCTATTATTAATGGTGAAACTAAAACAGGCGTTACATCCTTCTTTATTGATGATAAAATTGATACCGGTGCGATGATTTTGAGTAAAGAAACTGAAATCGGTACCAACGAAACTGCTGGTGAATTACATGATCGTTTGATGCATTTAGGAAGCGAAACGGTTTTAGAAACACTACAGTTAATTGAAGCTGGAAAAGCAACTACTACTTTGCAAGAAAACCATCCGGATGTTAAAACGGCTTATAAACTAAACAAAGAGAATTGCAAAATTGATTGGACCCAATCAGGAATGACGATTTTTAACTTAATAAGAGGATTATCGCCTTACCCAGCCGCTTGGACTTATATTAAAGACGGAGAAAATGAATGGAATGTAAAAATCTATTTAGCAAGTTTTGAAGAAAAAGCACATTCAGAAACTATCGGAAAGATTACAACTACTAAAAAAGAGATTTTTATTGCTACAAAAGATGGTGTTTTAAAAATTGAAAGTTTACAATTTCCAGGAAAGAAAAGAATGTTAGCTCACGAATTATTAAACGGGGTTAAGTTCTCTGAAAATGCGATAGCGCTCTAAGCCTTGAAAACACTATATTTAAGGGTGAAATTTAAAAAAACAAACAATGTTATTAACATTTAATCTAATTTATCAACATTTTAGTCGAAAAATAGGGCGAATACTTGCGTAGTTCAACAATACCGCTAAATTTGTGATAAATAATTAAGTTTAACCAATTATAAATAACTTTAATCATGAACAAATCAGAATTAATCGATGCAATGGCAGCTTCTGCTGGTATTACAAAAGCAGCTGCTAAATTAGCTTTAGAATCATTTTTAAGCAATGTTGAAGGAACTTTAAACAAAGGTGGAAGAGTATCTTTAGTAGGTTTCGGATCTTGGTCAGTATCTAAAAGAGCTGCTAGAGACGGAAGAAATCCACAAACTGGTAAAACTATCAAAATTGCTGCTAAAAACGTAGTAAAATTCAAAGCTGGTGCTGAATTAGAAGGTGCGGTAAACAAATAATATTTTTGTTACATAAAATAAGAGAGTCCCGATGTATTTCGGGACTTTTTTTTACACTTTATCGATATTTTTTTGAGTTTTCACTTTTTTTTTGATAACTTTAATTAATAAACTACAGAAATTATGATATCAACTTTACCCAAAAAAGGGCATTTGCTAATTGCAGAACCTTCTATTTTAGGCGATGTTTCTTTTAATCGCTCTGTGGTCTTATTAGCAGAGCATAACGATGAAGGATCTATAGGTTTTATTTTAAACAAACCTCTATCGTATACCATTAATGATTTGATTCCTGAGATAGATGCTTCTTTTAAAATTTATAATGGAGGTCCGGTAGAACAGGATAATTTATATTTTATTCACAATATTCCAGAAATCATTCCTAATAGCGTAGAAATTTCAAATGGAATTTATTGGGGAGGCGACTTTGAAACCACCAAACAACTCATAAATGAGGGTAAAATCACCAAAAATCATATTCGTTTTTTCTTGGGTTATAGTGGTTGGAGTGTAAACCAACTAGAAATGGAGATGCAAGAAAACGCTTGGATAGTTACCGAAAACACTTCTAAAAATAAATTACTTTCTAAAGCTAGCACTTTATTTTGGAAAGAAAAGATTATTGAACAAGGTGGGGAATATGTCCTATTTTCAAACTCGCCAGAAAACCCAATGCTTAACTAAGTCGGATTTTTGCATTCAATCTTTTTAATACATCTGAAGCAAATTCAGTTGTGTATTCTTTTTTGCGATATTTTGTTACAGGTTGAATTCCAGAAATTACATTTGTTAAGAACAATTCATCCGCTTTTTGTAAATCGAAAGGAGAAATAGAAGTTTCTTTTACTTCAATACTTTCCATTTTTTTTAAAATGTCCAATATTTGTTTGCGCATAATTCCATTTAAACAACCGTCAGAAACGGGTGGGGTAGTCACAACATTTCCTGTTTTCATAAAGATATTGCTTTGTAAAGCTTCCACCACATTTTTTTCATCATTTAAAACCAGGCAATTAGCATAACCATTCTCTTCAGTAAAAATACTTCCTGTAATTTGAAGCATTTTATTATTGGTTTTTAAGGTTGAAAGTAGTTGTTTTGAAACATAAAAATCTTTGTATAACTCTACTTCGTAAAATTCATTTCCAAAAGAATATAGTGCTGAATTTAATGGAGATGCCGTTACTACAAATTGCACATTTCGCGATTTTGGTAAATAAAAACCTTCCGAGTCTCTATAAACAGAAAAACGTACACGATACGAATTAGAATTTGAAAAAGTAGTAATAAGATTTAAAATTTGGGATTCAAAATATTCCATAGTAAAATTCATAGGAATTTCCATTCGACAAATGCGCATCGAAGCCATCAATCTAAAATAGTGATCTTCAAGAAATAATACTTTGTTGTTCAATACTTTGATGGTCTCAAAAATACTATCTCCAAATAAAAAACCTCTATTGTTTTCAATCAAAATTGAACTGTTCTCCTGAATATTTCCGTTAAAATTTACCATAAATAATCCCGACTTTTAAATCGGGACAAATATAGTTGATATTATTGAGTTTTTAAACGGAACCCAATACATGTTTTAAATCAGAAATTTGATTTTCCCACAAGAGTTTAGATTCTTCTAGTTCATCTGAGTGAGCAAAATCAGAAACAACTATAGAAACGTCTTTGGTAATTTCGTCTTCCATTATTTTCATTTCAAAAAAATAATCCGTTTCATTACCGTCTTCATCTAACCATTTGAACTTAATTCTTTCACCGGTTTTTTTTGAAGCTAATTTTGCTTTTTCTTCTGAATCATCCCAAATAAAAGTAAAAAACTCACCTCTTGAATTTACATTATCTGCAAACCATTCTGATAATCCAGAAGGTGTAGAGATATACTGATATAGTAATTGTGGCGAAGATTGAATGGGGAATTCTAATTCATATTTTACTTTTACACTCATAGCTCGTTTTTATTTTTCAGTTTGGAAATATATATAGAATTAATCGAATAAACAAAAAAAATATTTTAATTTATTTTAGCTAAAAAATATTTGCAAACAAAAGAATTAGTTTTATATTTGCACCCGCATTCAACAAGGATGTGAGACCAATATTTGGCGAGGTAGCTCAGTTGGTTAGAGCGCAGGATTCATAACCCTGAGGTCACGGGTTCAACTCCCGTCTTCGCTACGAAAAGTAAAACCCTAAACAACAATTGTTTAGGGTTTTTTTTGTTTTTTGGATCAAGATATTTTTAACATTAGATTTAATGTTTTGTAATTCAATATTAAAACTTCACCCCGAACATCACCCCATCACCTTGATATCCGTTTTGG
>NZ_JAIWOF010000179.1 GCF_020217025.1 Flavobacterium sp.
TAACTTCTTACATAATCAACACGTAAGAATCTGAATTTACCCCAACCTATGTTATCAAACCCAACAGTAAACTCTTGATACGGTTTCATATTGGGAATGTTCAATTGGTGAAATCCTCCAATTAAATTCCATTGCAATTTATTCAACAACGGAATCTTATTCATAATATAGCCTTTAAAGTTATGTTCAATATGCGTTTCCAAATACGCATCATTTGTAGAATGACTATAATAAGGTAACAAGTTAAATGCATTCAAAGAATTATTCAATAAGTTCACATGCGTTTGATTACCATTAAAATGTTTGTAATCTACAAACGAAATATTATCGGCATTAAAGAATTTACCCGCTTTAAAGCGTAAGCCAAAATCACCCTTATTTCCTATCGTTTTGTTGTAATCAATTGTAGCAGTAACAAAATCATAATGATAGTTGCTATTTGAAGCTCCAAACGCTTTTTCATAGTAAAGACTTATTACCGGATAATCATCGTTTTGAATATTTATTTTTCCATCAGGACGCGAAATATATTTTTGACCAAAACGAATGCGTGTACCTAAACTCGCTTTCATAATATGATGCTGCTCAAACGGAACCGAAGTATAATTATAAGGCTGTAGCGGATCATTTGAAAAATACAAATCATCATTTTTAATAAAAGTATGATTGGTATTATTGAATAATGCATGACGGTTTTCGTACAACACTTTTCCATTAACGAAAACACCATTGGTAACTTCTTGCCCATAATTAATTTCGGCAAATTCTTTATTATACAATTTCATGTAGTTGTTCTTAAAGAATAAAGTAGCTACCGAGTTTACTATATTGCTAATCGGCTCATTTGGATTAAACTGACTAATTGCGCTTCCGCCAGTTAAACTGATGTAAGCATTATTTCTATTATTAAATCGGTGATAAAAACGACCGTTCACACGAAGTCTATCTTCAGCAAAACCATAATTAAAAGTTGATGAAATAGAGGTTACTTTTCCTGTTTCTTCATTCCACTTTCTAAAAGAAAAACCGCTATCCAAATTATAACCTTGTACCGTGTTAAAACTCAACGAACCTATATTGGTAAGTCCTTGATAATTAAAATTCCATTTTTTGAACGTGTTTTTATAGCTATACCCTGTAAATATTTTTAACAGTTTAAACTTATTTCCTTTGGCATCAATAGAATCTAAATAGACTTGCGATTTTCTAATTGTTTGAATACTATCTTTTTTAACATAATTCTTCGTTTCTTCTTCAGTTAAAGGAACCGGACGGTTTTCTTCCCAAAAAGTAACTTCCTTTTTATTGGCATTCTCAGCAAAGGTGACAATTTCTTTCCCAAAAGTTTTCTTTTCAAAAGCGTCTTTAAAGTTATAATTCGTAAAAACGTGAGTAAATTTCCCTGTAAATTTCATTCCAAAAATACCCGCTTGAAAATCCAAAGCCTGAATGTTCTTAGCCCAAATCTTATTCTCACTATTATAACTGAAATTTTGTGTCAGCTTCATAGTTTCTAAAATTGGCTGTTGCATGCGATAACCTTTGATATCTAGATTAATTCCGTAAATAGCCCAACTGTCTTCAACAATATAAATGTAACCTTCAAAAACGGGCTCTTTATCACGCTTAGGAGTGACTAGTATTTTATTGATTAACTGGTTTTTATCATCATAAAAAGTGCTTTCTAATTTGTATTTATAATAGTTGAAAGCATTATCAGCAATAGGAGAGACCATGTTAATTCCAAAATCAACATAATTTTCATAAAAATCATAATTGGTATTTAAAGCGGTGTTGTAGCTAAAACCGTTATCGTCTCCAGCAATTTTAGAAGCTATGATTTCTTCTTTCAAATCATCAGGTTTTTGAAACTTAATTTTAGAAACGGTTTCTGATTGGTAAAGGATACCACTTCTTGTTGAATCTAAACTACCATTTAAATCTCCATCTAAATCATTAATTTTAATACCCATAACTTTACGGGGAACATTTTTGACTCTAAAAATTCCTCGCGAATAAAAATCGGCTTCGAACTTATCCGTTTTGGCAGCATTTTTCTTTTTAGATTTAATAGCGTTTCGAATGATATCATTAGCAGGATTTTCACCATTCATAACAACAACTTCTTTCAATTGAAAATCTTCTTCATATAAAGTAACATCAAACTCATAAGGAAAGCTAGTAATGTTTAAGACATGCTTTTGAGTTTTAAATCCCAAATACTGAAATATCAAATGTACATTCTTTTGCTCAGTAGTATTCAGTTCATATTTCCCTAATTCATTAGAAGTGGTACCTATATAAGTATTCTCAATATAAATATTTACAAAAGGAAGTGGATTTCCATCTTTATCTTTGACAGTTCCTTTTATTTGAGAAAACGTAAATGAGCTAACAAACAATAGAGCAAATAAAATTTTATTCATAGGAGTTTTATTTTTATAGACGAATATTCGTTTAAAAAGGTTGTATTATATAAAAGATTTTATAGCTAGTTCATAACTCTGCAGTCCAAAACCAATAATAATACCTTTAGCGTTTGCTGAAATATAAGATTGATGGCGGAAAGACTCTCTAGAAAATGTATTGGAAATGTGAACTTCTATAACAGGAGTTGTAATAGCTTTAACAGCATCTCCAATTCCAATAGAAGTATGCGTGTAAGCTCCCGCATTCAAGACAATACCATCATAAGTAAAACCTGCTTCTTGAATTTTAGAAATAATTTCCCCTTCAATATTACTCTGAAAATACTCTAACGTTACATTTGGAAACTGAATTTGTAATTTTTTAAAATACGTTTCAAAAGTTTCATTGCCATAAACTTCAGGTTCTCGTTTTCCTAATAAGTTAAGATTAGGGCCGTTTATAATGATAATTTTCATGTGGATTGTTTTTGTAAAAATAAAAAAACCATTCCTTTTGAGAATGGTTTTAGTAAAATATTGTGAATTTTAGTATTAAAACATATAACCCACAGAAAATTGAATAACCGAGTTCTTTACGTCTGCATCTTTTTTGGCTTCTGTTAAACCTGCTACGTATCGTCCTGAAACAAATAAGCCATCAGTTATTTTATAACTCAAGCCGCCAGCTAGACCGAAGTCAAAAGAATTGGTGTCGTTTGTATCCACTTCATTGCGTTCACTAACTAAAACGGAAGCTTGCGGCCCTAGTTCTAAGCTCAATTTGTTTGAAGTTAAATAAAATTTAGCAAGTAAAGGTAATGATAAATAACCCAATTCATTTTTAATCTGATCACCAAAACCTTTTAATTCGGAGCCTTGTGTAGAATAAAGTAATTCAGGTTGAATGGCAAAGTTTTCAAATACTTTTAATTCTACTACTAATCCAGCATGATAACTAGTGATGGTTTTAAAATCTACACCTGATATTTCTCCACCAGTGTAATTAGCAAAGTTTACACCACCTTTTAAACCAAATTTTAGCATTTGAGCTTGAGATAAACCAGTTCCTAGAACTAGTAAAATCAATGTTGCAATTGTTCTTTTCATATTAAAATGTTTTAATTGGTAACGCTCTCGGGCGCTTTTTATTGTTTTTATCGATGAAATGCAGTTTTTATCGTTTTTTGGAAGTTGTTGATTTTTAATGTATTATATTTTTTTTGATTTCTTTAGCACCTTTATTTTTCATTAAAAAAACTTTAATTTTTTAGTTTTTTTAAATCTCAAGTGGTTGATTATGAGCTTTTTTAATTTTACTTGTTAATAAAATTGTTAATAACATAACAAATTTTGTTATTTTGTATAAAAAAATGCTATAAATTTGCCCTATTAACTTTAAATTTAAACTAAACATGAAAAAAGTTTTATTATCTGCTGTAGCATTATTGGCTTTCGGTTTTGCTAACGCACAAGAAGAAGCAAAGACTTTCGGTTTTGCTCAAGGAGACATCTTTGTTGAAGGTAACTTAGGTTTTTCTTCAACTAATGACAAAAATACTGAAGTAAAAACTAATGGTTTTCAATTTAATCCAGCAGCTGGATATTTTGTAACTGAAAAATTTGCTGTAGGTGTTGAATTAATGGTTGGTTCTTCTAAAGAAGAAGTTGCTGGAACTGACACAGAAAAAAATTCTAACTTTGGTGCTGGAGTTTTTGCTCGTTATTATTTCTTAGATTTAGGAGCTAGATTTAAAACTTATGCACAAGCAGGTTTTGCTTTTGGTACTGAAAAAGAAACAGTTTCTGATTACAAAGCTAATGGTTTTGGAATGGGTGCTGGTTTAGGAATTCAATATTTTGTTACTCCTAAAATTGCTATTAACTTTGGTTTATCAGATGTATTATCTTATTCATCTTACAAAGCTGACGGTGGAAAAGCTCAAACTGCATTTACAGGTAATGTAAATGTTTTCAACAACTTTTTCTCAACTGCTCAATTTGGTTTAACTTACAAATTATAATATTTGTAAAAACAAATAAGTTAAAAATCCCGCTTCGGCGGGATTTTTTTTGTTTAATAATTAAAAATAATTTAATAACCAAGAGTATTTACGTATTAAATTTCTTTCTTTTTTGAATACATTTGAACTTTAAATTATTTAATCTATAAAAATGAAAAAAATTTTATTATCTATTGTAGCTATTTTAGCTTTCAGTTTTGCAAATGCACAGTCTAGAGAGAAAGGTGCAATTGAGTTAATTCCTCAAATTGGTTATTCAAGTGCTAACTACTATGGTGAAGAGAGTTTAGCTTCTAATACGCTTTCTGGAGTTTCTTTTGGTGTGGGAGCAGATTATTTTTTTAATGACAGATGGAGTTTACGTTCGGGTTTACATTATCAAAAAATGGGTGCTAAAGGTTCTGGAGGTTATGAAGAAAAATTAAATTATATCACCCTGCCAGCTAATGCAAATTGGCATTTTGGTTCTACAAGAAAATGGAATTTAAATTTTGGACCAAGTTTTAGTTTGTTAACGTCTGCAAAAAATAATGATGGAGATATTAAAAAATACATTAATTCTTTTCAAATTGGATTAGCATATGGAATTGGATATAAAATTGAAGTAAATGAAAAATTCAGTATTTTAATTGATTTACAAGGGATTTCTGGACTTAATGAAGTTTATAAAGATAGTGATTTCACAATTAAAAATGCTTACAGTTCAATTAATGTTGGTGGCGTTTTTAAATTATAAATTTGTTTTAAAAATTTCAAATCCCGCTTCGGCGGGATTTTTTTATTACATCAAATTGCTTACATTTGATACATGAGTACATGGCAATCGTATATTAAAGAGTTTCAAAATTATCTGCGATTAGAGCGTGGTCTTTCTAAAAATACCATTGAGAATTATACTTTTGATATTGAAAAGTTGGTTCTTTTCTTGCATCAACATGATATTAAGGTTTCTCCCATTCAAATCACAGAAGAAACTGTCCAACAATTTATTTATGAAATTTCCTCAAAAGTAAATGCACGAAGCCAGTCACGAATAATTTCTGGTTTAAAAAGCTTCTTTAATTATTTAGTATTTGAAGATTATCGTAACGACACTCCTTTAGAATTGATAGAAGTGCCTAAAACAGGTCGTAAATTACCTGATACTTTAGCAACAGAGGAAATTGATGCCTTGATTAACGCCATTGATTTATCCACTCCAGAAGGAGAACGTAACAAAGCCATGTTAGAAACGCTATACAGTTGTGGCTTGCGTGTGTCAGAATTGGTAGGTTTGAAAATTTCAGACTTGTTTTTTGAAGAAGGTTTTATTAAAATCACAGGAAAAGGAAATAAACAACGTTTTGTTCCTGTAGGTGGTACAACAATAAAATACATTAATACTTATTTAAATATGATTCGGGTGCATTATCCGGTTCAAAAAGGGCATGAGGATACGCTTTTTTTGAATAGGAGAGGGAGGCAATTAACGCGCGCCATGGTTTTTACGATTATTAAAGATTTAGCCTTAAAAATCAATCTAAATAAAACAATCAGTCCACATACATTCCGACATTCTTTTGCAACGCATTTATTAGAAAATGGCGCCGATTTACGTTCGATACAATTAATGCTCGGACACGAATCCATTACAACAACCGAAGTATATGTGCATTTGGATAGAAAATTTCTTTCCGAAGTTATGAATAATTATCATCCTAGAAAGTAGTATAGAGTAATTGATAAATAAAAAAACCGTGTTAAAATGATTAACACGGTTTTTTACTTTTGGCTAATGCCTATTATTTTGCAATATTCACTGCTCTAGTTTCACGAATAACCGTAATTTTTACTTGACCAGGATATGTCATTTCAGTTTGAATTTTTTGAGAAATATCAAATGACAAGTTAACTGCTGCATCATCAGATACTTTTTCACTTTCTACAATAACACGTAACTCTCTACCTGCCTGAATAGCGTAAGCGTTTTTCACTCCATTAAATCCGAAAGCGATATCTTCTAAGTCTTTTAAACGTTGGATGTAAGAATCTAATACCTGTCTTCTTGCTCCAGGACGTGCTCCAGAAATAGCGTCACATACTTGGATAATTGGAGAAATCAATGATTTCATTTCAATTTCGTCGTGGTGAGCTCCAATAGCATTACATACTTCTTCTTTTTCACCATATTTCTCTGCCCATTGCATACCTAAGATTGCATGAGGTAATTCACTTTCTGTATCAGGTACTTTTCCTATATCGTGTAATAAACCAGCTCTTTTAGCTAATTTAACGTTTAATCCTAATTCGGCTGCCATGATACCACATAACTTAGCTACTTCTCTTGAGTGTTGTAACAAGTTTTGTCCGTACGATGAACGGTATTTCATTCTACCTACCACTTTAATTAACTCAGGGTGTAATCCGTGGATTCCTAAATCGATAACCGTACGTTTACCTGTTTCGATAATTTCTTCATCAATTTGTTTAGCTGTTTTTGCCACAACTTCTTCAATACGAGCTGGGTGAATACGTCCGTCAGTTACTAATTTGTGTAATGCTAAACGAGCAATTTCTCTTCTTACTGGGTCAAAACAAGATAAGATGATAGCTTCTGGGGTATCGTCAACAATGATTTCAACTCCTGTTGCAGCTTCTAAAGCTCTAATGTTACGACCTTCACGACCAATGATTCTACCTTTTACATCATCCGATTCAATGTTAAATACCGATACACAGTTTTCAACTGCTTCTTCAGTTCCTACACGTTGAATAGTGTTGATGATGATTTTCTTCGCTTCTTGTTGCGCTGTCATTTTTGCTTCTTCCACAGTATCTTGGATGAATGACATAGCGTTTGTTTTGGCTTCCGCTTTTAAGCTTTCTACCAATTGATTTTTTGCATCTTCAGCAGATAAACCAGAAATAGCTTCTAGTTGCTCTACTTGACTTCTGTGAAGTTTATCAATTTCTTGTTGTTTCTTGTCTAAATATTCGATTTTATTATTGTAATCTGCAATTTTAGCTTCAACTTCATCATTAATTTTTTTAGCTTTTGCTAATTCATTTGAAACTTGAGATTCTTTGTCACGCGTTCTTTTTTCAGCTTCGGCCATTTTTTTGTCGCGAGCTAAAATTACTTGTTCGTGTTCTGCTTTTAATTCTAAAAACTTCTCTTTAGCTTGTAGAATTTTATCTTTTTTTGCTGCTTCAGCTTCTGTTTTGGCATCTTTTAAAATCGATGCTGCTTCTTTTTTTGCATTTTTAATTAGGTTAGAAACATTGCTTTTCTCTAAAAATTTAGCGATTCCAAAACCTCCTGCAAGACCAACAACAATTCCAATTATTATACTTAGTATGTCCATATGTGTGTTAAAAAATTATATAAAAAAAGCCTACATTAGATGTTTGTATAAACTCTGTTATACAAGATTTGAGCTAACCTGCAGTTCAAACTTCCCACTTAAGGGCCTGTTATAGTTGCAAAGATTCACTCGTTTAAATTGTTAGTGTTGAGTTTATCAAATATATACTAATGTAGGCAGTATCTTTGTTTGTTATGTAAGAACGTATTTATTTTGAGAGTAACTCACTCAATTTTTTATCCAAATTTTGCAATCTGGTTAAAGAAGTTTCATCATCTTGAGATTTACTAATTTGTTTTTGCTCCACTTGTGCTGCAAATTGCAAGGCACACATCGCTAAAACATCTTGTTTGTCTCTTACCGCATAGCTTTGTTCAAACTGTTTAATCATAGCATCTATTTTTTTTGAAGCACTTCTTAGTCCTTCTTCTTGTGATGGTTCCACAGTTAATGGATATACACGGTCTGCTATTGATATTTTAATTTTCAGCTTTTCACTCATGAGCTTTCTAATCTGAAAGTTGGGCTATACAATAATCGATTTCTCTGATTAATGAATTTATTTTGAGTTTTGTTTCTCGTTTATTTTCTTCACTGCCTAGTAATGAGTTTACCATTTTTAGAGTATCTAGTTGTTTCTTCAGGTCTTCAATTTCACCAGATTGCTGTTGTTGATTTTTCTTAGAAAGCAACAATTCGTCTTGCAACTCTTGGTTTTTCTTTTCAAGCTGCAACAATTTCTGATTGAGCTTAAAAAATTTAACTTCGAGAGAATCAATTAATTCAGATAATCCATTCATTAATGATAGAATTCATTTCAATATTTCACAAAGTTAGCATTAGTATTCAAAAATAGCAATACTTTTTATTAAATTTTGTGAATAATTTTTTATTATTTATAACTATCTGATAATTAATAATTTATTAGAGGTATGGTTTTTTGTTTACTTTATATAAAATTATTTTAGTATTTTAGCATTAAACACAAGCACTATGAAGTTCGTATTAGCCATTTTATTCGTCCCTTTTTTTATTTTTAGTCAAGATTATCCTCAAGATTATTTTCAATCACCTTTAGATATTCCACTCGATGTTTCGGGTTCTTTTGGCGAATTACGAAGTAATCATTTTCATTCTGGCTTGGATTTTAAAACTAAAGGAATAGAAGGATTGCCTGTATATGCTGCTGGTGATGGCTATGTTTCTCGTATTAAAATTTCAACTTTTGGTTACGGAAAAGCAATTTATATCACACATTCTAATGGTTATACTTCTGTTTATGGTCATTTGCAAAAAGCGAATGGAGCCATTGAAAGTTACATCAAATCAAGACAATATAAGGAGCAATCATATGAAGTAGAAATGTATTTGTACCCAACAGAATTACCTGTTAAAAAAGGAGATGTCATTGCTTTTAGTGGAAATACTGGTGGAAGTGGAGCACCTCATTTGCATTTTGAATTTCGAAACACTAAATCGGAAGAAATTTTAAATCCAATGCATTTTGGTTTTAAAAAAATAATTAACGATGATAGAAAACCTGTAATTCAAGGTATCGTAGCTTATCCGTTAGATTCTACGGTGGTAAATAATTCTCAAAAACCAATAAATATTTCATTTTCTAAACAAGCCGACGGTTCTTATTTAGGGGTAAAAGTAAAAGCTAATGGAAAAGTAGCCTTTGGAATCAATGCTTATGATTTTTGTACTAATGCCTATAATAAAAATGGATTGTACAAAGTAAAAGCATATTTAAACGGAGTGCTGCAATACCAATATGGTTTTGATGGTTTTGCGTTTGATGAATCACGTTATATTAATAATTTTATTGATTATGAACGTTTTCATTTGATGGGACAACGCATTCAAAAATTATTTCAATTGTCTGATTACCCGCTTTCTATAGTGGCTGGAAACAAAAAAGATGGTATTATAAAAGTGCAACCAGGAGCAAACTACAATTATCGGGTGGAGATTTTTGATTTTCATGGTAATAAAGTAGAATTAGTAATTCCAATTGAGTTTGCAAATTCGCAAGCCATTATAAAAAATACGATTCAAAAAACACCGTATTTTGTTAAAGCTAAAAATGAATCTATTTTTGAAAAAAACAATGTTTCGGTGCAAATTCCTGAAAATGCATTTTATAATAATTTCTATTTGAATTTTGATGTTAATGGAGATATTTTAACCTTACATGACGATAGTGTTCCAGTTCATAAAAATA
>NZ_JAIWOF010000180.1 GCF_020217025.1 Flavobacterium sp.
TTACGGTTACCTTTAATGACGTTCAAGGTCTTACAGAAGAACAATTAGCCAAAACATATATAGCAACACTAGATGGATATAAATTAGAGTACAATAAAACGTATCGAAAAGGAAATTCATTTACAATCAAAACAAAATCATTAGGTAAATTTAAATTAGCTCAAGATGTAACGCCACCCAGAATTTATAATGTAAATTTTGTTGAAGGTAAAACGCTTAAAGAGCAAAAAACAATAAGTGTTTCGGTTACTGACTTGCATTCTGATATTGATACTTACAATGGTTATTTGAACGGAAAATGGATTTTACTTGAATACGATTACAAAACAAAAAAGTTGGTACACAATTTAGATGATAATATTTGCGTTCCAGGTAGAAACGATTTAAAGATTGTTGTGACGGATAATTTACAAAATTCTACTACCTTTGAATCTTACTTTTTTAGATAATTAAAACACATTCTTTTGAAAAATATATTTTTTGTATTCTTTGTTGCTTTATTTTCCCTCACTGTTTCGTCACAAAAGGCACGAGTTAAAGGAGTTATTTTAGACGAATTCAATAATCCAGTTGAAAATGTAACGGTAAAAGCGGGAGACAAAGGAACGGTTTCCAATGAAAATGGTTTCTATATTTTAGAAATTCAAGCCAATAAAAAGGTAGCAATTGTTTTTTCTCACATTTCGCTAAAAAAAATTACTTTAGAAGTAAATCTAAAAGCTAACGAAGACTTTGAATTAAATCCTGTTATGAATTCAAAAGTAGAGGAGTTTGGCGAAGTAACAGTCTTTGGAAATAGTAAGAAGCGAATTGAAGGCGTTACCACAATTGATCCTGTAGTAATACGTAAAATACCTGGAGCAAATCCTGGAATTGAAAATATAATCAAAACATTACCAGGTGTTTATTCTAATAACGAATTGAGTACTTCTTACGCAGTTCGTGGAGGAAATTACGATGAAAACTTAGTTTATGTAAACGAAATTGAAGTCTATCGTCCTTTTTTAATTCGTTCAGGTCAGCAAGAAGGGTTGAGTTTTACGAATACCGATATGGTTCAAAATGTAGACTTTTCAGCGGGTGGATTTCAATCTAAATATGGTGATAAATTATCATCGGTTTTAGATATTACGTATCGCAATCCAAAACGTTATGGTGCTAGTTTAGAAGCTAATTTTTTGGGAGGAAGTTTAACAGTAGAAGGCGTTTCTAAAAATCAAAAATGGACTAATATTACCGGAATTCGTTATCGTGATAATAGCCTTTTAGTCAATAGCCAAGAAACACAAACCAATTTTAGACCTACATTTTTTGATGTACAATCATTGTTGAATTTCAATGCTTCCACCAAATGGAATTTTAGTTTTTTAGGCAACATTTCGCAAAATAAATACAATTACCAGCCTTTAACACGTCAAACCAACTTTGGTACTATCGATGAGCCAATTGCTTTGTTGGTATTTTATGAAGGACAAGAAAAAGATAAATACCTTACTTTTTTTGGTGCAGGAAAAGCAGTGTATCAATACAACAAAAAAAACAAATTGAAATTTATACTTTCAGGTTATCACACGCAAGAGCAAGAATATTATGATATCTTAGCGCAATACAGGTTGGGTGAGGTTGATGCCAATATTGGTTCAGAAACGTTTGGTGATGTTGTTTTTTCTCGCGGAATTGGTTCGCAATTAAATCACGCTCGTAACGATTTAGATGCTTTAATCGTAAATGCCGAAGTAAAAGGATTTCATGAAATTAATACTAAATCCCAAATTGAATGGGGAGCAAAATTTACTATTGAAGATATAAGAGATCGATTAGTAGAGTGGGAGGCAGTAGATTCTGCTGGTTTTTCACTACCAAATCCATTATTGGAATATGTAAACGATCAACCTTATAATTCTTATGTTGGACCATTAGCACCTTATAAAAATATTAGAGCTACTAATTTTACTAAAATTAATAGATTGTCTGGATATTTACAATGGAATTATAGAGGAAAACTAGGAGCTCATGAGTATTGGTTTAATGCAGGAATTCGTTCCCATCAATGGCAAGTTACTGCTGATGGAAGACCAGATGGAGATAGTCAAATTACGTTCTCGCCAAGAGCTCAATTCGCCTTTAAGCCTGACTGGAATAAAGACATGATGTTCCGATTATCGGGAGGTTTGTATCATCAACCACCATTTTATAGAGAGCTTCGAGATTATGATGGAGTTGTACAAACCAATGTAAAAGCCCAACAGTCGATACATGTGGTTTTGAGTAATGATTACAGTTTTAAAATGTGGTCGCGACCATTTAAATTAGTTTCGGAAGCCTACTATAAAAATATTACCGATGTAAATACTTATACGATTGATAATGTTCGTATTCGCTATAGAGCTAACAATAATGCAGAAGCTTATGCGTATGGATTTGATGCGCGTTTGAATGGGGAATTTGTTCCAGGTACAGAATCTTGGTTCAGTTTTGGTTACTTAAAAACAGAAGAAAATCAAGATGGCAAAGGTTTTATAGCGCGTCCAACTGATCAAAGATTGAAATTTGGAATGTTATTTCAAGATTATATGCCTAATATTCCAAATTTAAAACTGTATTTGAATTTAGTTTATAACACTGGATTACCGGGTGGCGCACCTTCTTACGTTAAAGATTCTTACGACTATCAAATGAGATTAAATGATTACCGTAGAGCCGATGTTGGATTTTCTTATGTGTTTAAAGACCATGAAATTAAATCTAATAAAATATGGTTAAAACCCTTCAAAGAATTTTCTTTAGGGTTAGAAATTTTCAACTTGTTCAACAATCAAAATGCGATTACCAATACTTGGGTTCGAGATGTATATACCAAATCACAATATGGTATTCCAAATTACATGACCACTCGTGTTTTCAATATCAAATTAATTGCTCGATTGTAAGCCAATAATTATTTTAGTATATTTGACTATAAAATTCAAACAGATGAAGCGTATTCTTTTTACTTTTAGCTTGGTTGCAACTTTAATGAGTTGTAAAAAAGAAACGGAAACTCCAAAAGTTATCTATGAAGATGGAAAAACTAAGGTAGAAGCGGAAATGAGAGATACATCATCTATCAAAGTGGCTGATTTACCAATTTTGATGGAAGGAACCCAATATTTAATTCATCCTGTTGGAGATGTTCGTGTGTATGACTCGAATAGTAAAGTGTATGGAAGCAGTAAAACCAACCAAGTAAGTTATGCGATTTCCAATTACAACCGATTTGAAATTACAGGTTACTTCGATAATTTGAATTTCCAACATATTGATTCAACCACTGTTAAGCCATTAACTGATAAGAAAATCCAAATTCAAACCGCAACATTTTTAGATGGAATTGCCACTAAAACTAAAAAGCAAATAATCGTTTACACTTTGGTTGATTCGGATACAAACAAAGATGGAAAAATCAATCAAAACGATATCCGCTCGTTGTATTTAAGTACAATTAGTGGTGATAACTTCACTAAACTTTCAGAAGAATTTCAAGAATTAATCGATTGGAATATCATCGAAGCTCAAAACCGTTTGTATTTCAGATGTATCGAAGATATTAACAAAAACGGCGCTTTTGATAAAAACGATAAAGTACATTACCATTTCGTAAATTTATTAGCAGACGAGTGGAAAGTGGAAATGTATAATCCGAAGTAATTTTTGAATACTTGATGAGAATCAAACTTATTTTTCTTTCCTTTTTTATTTTGTTTTGTAATTTATCTTTAGCAGAAGGTCAAGACGGTTTAGGAAATATTTTGAGTTTTGGATATTCCTTAATGATTATCACAAATCTTTTAATTTATATTTTTGTGATAGGTGTACTTGTAAAGTTTCTTTTTTTTAAAGGAAATTCAAAAAATGGATTTACTAAGTCCTTTTTGATTTCTACTCTAATCTCGCTTTTACTCTTAGTTATTTTTAAAGATGAGTTTACTTTTTTACTTTTCAATATTTTATAAAGTAATAGTAAAATATGTCATCCCTACGGGATTTTTGTAGTAGTTAGATATTCATGTGTTACCAATATTCCATGCCTAACGGCATTTTTTAGAATTATATTATCATTATTGCAACATCATTTTATTAGTTCCATTAGGAACGATACTTCGGTAAAAAAAAATCTTCCAAACGAATAAAAGTCCCGTAGGGACGACATTAAAATAAAAAAAAGAAAATCCGCTTCAATCCGCGTTGCAAAGCATCCATTTCATCCGCGTTCCAACTCTAAATCAAAATATCACTTTCTAAATCCGATTTTTCAATTTCAAAATCAAAGCCTAATTTAGAAACCAATTCAATTACCAATTTCTTGTACCAGTTTTCACTTTTAGGATGAATGTAGATTTTTTCTATAAGTTGATTTAAGTTAACATCGACTTTTAAACCGTTATCGATTTTCATTCCATTAGCCGAAACGTCAGAAATAATGCGGATTTCTCTTTCATATTGAAAACTTTTTCGTTTAAATAAAAACGGGAAAAACGTATCTTCAAACGGAATAAACTCTTTTTTATAATCAATGTAATTTACGGCACCAATATATTGCTCGGTTTGTCTTTCAGGTTGTAAAGCTTCCTTAAGTCTGCCAATCGTAGTTTGAATGGCTAAACCTTCTGTATTTTGAGTGAAAATCTGCCACATCGCAAACGATTCGTATTCGTTGATATGCCAACTACTAATCACTACTTTTTCACGATGAGATTTGTAGTAATCTAAAAACTTCGGATTGTTAGCAGCAATTTTCTTGATTTCTTCAAAAGTGGGTTCCGAAAATGTGCCTTCATATTGGTCTTCAAACTTATCCGAACGCGACATAAACAATTGTTGTGACAACAGCATGTCTAAAAACTTAGACAAGTCCAAATATTTCCAAACAATGGTATCATTGTCATCGGGTAAAGTGATATTTGGATGGTTTACATACATTTTTCAAGTGCAATTACAAGTTCAAAAATCAAATTCAAATACAATTACAAATTTTGGAACACAGATTTAAGAAATTTCAATAATCTAAAAAATCTTAAATGAGATTAATTTATATTACTTAACTCCTAACTTCCAGCTCCCAACTCCTAACTTTTATTCAAAACTTTGCATCATCACCAACTTCGAATACGTTCCGTTTAAAGCTAATAATTCGTCATGGGTTCCTTGCTCTACGATTTCACCTTTCTGCATTACAACAATTTTATCCGCTTTTTGAATTGTGGATAAACGGTGCGCAATAACAATTGATGTTCGGTTTTGCATCATGTTTTCTAATGCTATTTGAACAAATTTTTCACTTTCGGTATCTAAAGCCGAAGTCGCTTCATCTAAAATCATAATCGGTGGATTTTTCAAAACGGCTCTCGCAATCGAAAGACGTTGTTTTTGTCCACCTGAAAGTTTTCCTCCTGCATCACCAATGTTGGTTTCAATTCCGTTAGGTAAGTCTTTTACAAACTCGTAAGCATTTGCCACTTTTAAAGCTGCAATGATTTCTTCATCGGTTGCACCTTCTTTTCCTAAACGAATATTGTTTTTAACCGTATCATTAAATAAAATCGAATCTTGTGTAACCAATCCCATTAAATCACGTAGCGATTCTAATGTCATGTCTTTAATATCAATTCCGTCGATTTTTACCGTTCCTTCCTGAACATCATAAAAACGAGTCAATAAATTCGCAATCGTACTTTTTCCAGAACCCGATTGCCCAACCAAAGCTACCGTTTTTCCTTTAGGAATTTCCAATGAGAAGTTTTTCAATACATTTTCTTCAGCATAACTGAAATTGATGTTTTCAATACTAATTTTATCTGTGAAAGTTTCTTTTACAATGGCATTTTCTTTATTGGTAATGGTGTTTTCCACTTCTAAAACTTCAAACACACGTTCGGCAGCAGCTAATCCATTTTTAACAGCATAAGAAGCTTTTGAAATCGCTTTAGCTGGAGTTAAAATGTTGTAAGCCAAGCCGATATAGGTAATGAAATTTGAACCTTTTAAAGAACCTTCGACTAAAACTAAGTTTCCTCCATACACTAATAATACGCCAATAACTAAAATCCCCATAAACTCACTCATGGGAGAAGCTAAATTATTTTTCTTTCCAATCGAGATAGTTAATTGGTATAAACGATTTATGGAATCGTTGAAAGTTTTAGCAAAATATTTTTCAGCATTGTAACTTTTAACCACCTTTAAACCACCTAAACTTTCTTCAACAATCGAAATTAAATAGCCATTTTCTTGTTGGGCTTTAGTTGATTTTGATTTTAAACTTTTACCAATTTTTGAAATAACGAATCCAGAAATAGGAATAAAAACAAATACAAAAACAGTTAATTTCCAACTAATGGATATCATAGCAATTAACGAAAATAAAATAGTTAGAGGTTCTTTAACGATAAGTTCTAAAACCATGAAAAACGAATTTTGAACTTCGTTAACATCTCCTAGCATTCGTGCCATTACATCCCCTTTTCTTTTTTCAGAATAATAAGAAACAGGTAATGAAACAATTTTGTTGAACATTTTTTCACGTAAATCACGTAGTACTCCTGTTTTAACTTTCGTTAAGTGTTGTAATGCTAAATAATTGGACAGATTTTTAAATAAAAAAGTTACCAATACTAAAGCTACAGTAAGCATTAATCCATATTGAATACCATAATCTTTAGAATATTGATTGACATAATAGGCGATATATTCTTGCCAATTGCTCAAAGCATTAATGACTCCATCGTAAATTGGTAGTTTAACTTCGTCTGTTTTTCTTTCATCAAATAAAACAGAAAGAACAGGCATAATAAAGACCATTCCTAATGTTCCAAATAATGCATACAAAATGTTGAATGATACGTTACCAATAACATTGTATTTGTACTTTCTTGCAAAAGGAATAAGTTTTTTAAAATTTTCGTCCATTTAGTTTAATTTCATTGCCGAAATAATTCCTGCAATTTTGTTGTCTAATTCTTTTTCTACTGATTCAGCGTTATCAATCGTGTCTAAAATTCCATTTACGCTGAAATAGAATTTAATTTTAGGTTCTGTTCCACTTGGTCTTGCACAGATTTTGCTTCCGTCTTCCAAATAATAAATCAATACGTTTGATTTTGGAATGTTAATTTCAAATTCTTCGTTATTCATGAAGTCTTTTCCTTTAGAAGCTTGGTAATCCTCGATACAAATTACACGTTGTCCGTTGATTTCCTTCATAGGATTTTCGCGTAAGTCAACCATCATTTGTTTAATTTCATTCGCACCTTCAATTCCTTTTTTGGTAATCGAAATCAAATGTTCTTTATAGAAACCAAAATCAATATATAAATTCAATAATTCTTGATATAACGAACTTCCAGAAGCCTTAGCTTGTGCTGCAATTTCACTCACTAATAAGATAGCGGCAACTGCATCTTTATCACGAACCGCATCACCCACCATAAAACCGAAACTTTCTTCACCACCTCCAACAAATTTCTGATTTGGGAAATCTTTAATGAATTTCGCAATCCATTTGAAACCGGTTAATCCTGCTTTACATTCTACATCATAAGCTGCTGATAATTCTAACATCATTGGAGTAGAAACGATAGTGGAACCAATGAATTCATTTCCTTGGAATTTATCTGCACGTTTCCATTGCTCTAATAAGAAAGCGGTCATGATAACCATCGTTTGGTTTCCGTTTAATAATTTGATGTTTCCATCTAAATCACGAACCGCAACGCCTAAACGGTCGGAATCTGGATCGGTTCCTACTACCATGTCAGCACCAATTTTTTCTGCTAAAGCAATTGCCATCGACAACGCTTCTGGTTCTTCTGGATTTGGAGAAACTACAGTTGGGAAATCACCATTAGGTTCCGCTTGTTCTGGAACGATATTTACATCGGTATAACCCGCTTTAGCTAATACGTTTGGAATTGCTTTAATCGAAGTTCCGTGTAAAGAAGTATAAACGATTTTTAAATTCGATTTAGCTTCAGTTGGCGTATTAAAACTTGCATTTTCTATAGTTGATTTCGCGAAAGCTTCGTCAACTTCGGTATCTATATATTCAATTAAACTGTTGTTCGCTTCGAATTTAATATCGCTGTATTTTAAATCTTCAATTACTTTGATAATTTCAGCATCTTGAGGCGGTACTAATTGACCACCGTCTTGCCAATATACTTTGTAACCGTTGTATTCTGGTGGATTGTGAGAAGCCGTTAAAACAATTCCTGCATGACAATTTAAGTAACGAACCGCGAATGATAATTCAGGAGTTGGACGCATATCTGAAAACAAATACACTTTAATTCCGTTTGCCGAAAAAACATCAGCCACTACTTTAGCTAAAGTGTTGCTGTTATGACGACAATCGTAAGCAATCGCTACTTTTAATTGTTCGTTTGGAAACGATTTATGTAAATAATCTGATAAACCTTGTGTGTTTTTACCTAATGTATATTTGTTGATACGATTCGTTCCAACACCCATAACCCCACGCATTCCACCGGTTCCAAACTCTAAATTTTTATAGAAACTTTCTTCTAACTCTTTTGGAGCCGAAGTCATCATTTCTTCAATAGCGTTTCGAGTTGCTTCGTCAAATGTTGGGGTTAACCACTCGTTTACTTTGTTTAAAATACTTTGTTCGATATGCATTTTTAATCTTGATATTTTTAAAAATCTAAAAATGATTTTTTAATTTATTTTCATGGTATCACAAATTGTGATAGTAGTTTAAAACTATATTACTTCTGAAATCTTATAACGTTCTTCGTTGTTTTTGGTTCTTAGGATAATTTCACCTAAAAATCCGGCTAAGAATAATTGAGTTCCAATTAACATTGCGGTTAATGCTAGATAAAATTGAGGTCTTTCTGTTATTAATCTTCCGGTTGTGTTGATGAATAATTTATCGATTCCTAAATAGAAAGCGAATAAAAATCCAATCATAAACATAATAGAACCTAATAATCCGAAAAGGTGCATTGGTCGTTTTCCGAAGGTAGAAAGGAACCAAATTGTAATCAAGTCTAAGAAACCATTGATAAAGCGACTCATTCCAAATTTAGAACTTCCGTATTTTCTAGCTTGATGAATCACGACTTTTTCACCGATTTTTCCAAATCCAGCATTCTTTGCTAAAACAGGAATGTAACGGTGCATTTCACCAGAAACTTCAATATTTTTTATAACGATATTTTTATAGGCTTTTAATCCACAGTTAAAATCATTCAAATTAACGCCAGATGTTTTTCGAGCGGCCCAATTGAATAATTTTGACGGAATATTTTTCGCCACAACCGAATCGTAACGTTTTTTCTTCCAACCTGAAATTAAATCATAATTATCTTCAGTAATTAAACGGAATAATTCTGGAATTTCATCTGGACTATCTTGTAAATCGGCATCCATGGTAATTACTACATCACCTTGTGCTTTAGCAAATCCAGCATGTAAAGCTTGTGATTTTCCATAATTTCTAAGAAAACGGATTCCTTTTACATTCGGATTTTCGTGAGATAATTTTTCGATAACATTCCAAGAAGCATCAGTACTACCATCATCAATAAAAAGGATTTCATAGGAATAGTTGTGCGCTTGCATCACTTTCACAATCCAATTGTGTAATTCGGGTAACGATTCTTGTTCGTTTAATAATGGGATAACTATGGATAAATTCATTTATTTAGAATACAGGTTTGTCTTTTTTGAAGATAGCAGCTAAAATGGCACCAAATATGGCAGAGCCAACAATACTCCATATACTTCCTTTTAGTTGTTCAATAGTTGAAAATTGATTGTAATCTTTCATTTTATCAACAGTTTCTTTTATAGCAGAGGTTGGTGTTCCAAATTTCTCTAACATTTGAACAGTTGACTCAAGTGTAAGTTCTTTTAAACGAATTGCAGCTTCTGGATCAATTACATTGAAAAGTAAAATATTGTATATAACGGATATTGCAATACCAATTAGTGCTGAAAT
>NZ_JAIWOF010000181.1 GCF_020217025.1 Flavobacterium sp.
AAAATAAGTGGTAAAGCCTTCTTTGAAACTCATGTAGCCACCTAAATCTTTTTTAGTTTTAACTAATAAAACACAACCTATAATTATGTATACTGCCAAAATTGAGAGGCCTAACCACCATTTTGTCATTAAAGATAAATCAACAATGTAAATAGAAGTTGTAATCAATACACTTAAAACTCCAGTAATGATACCAAAGGTAATTCCGTTCTTTTTGATAATTTCGTTCATAGTTTGTTTTGGTTTAATTAATTTACAAATATAAGAATTCTAATCGTTGTAGGATAAGAGTTAAAAAATAAAAAAAAGTTACAGAAACATTGGTAAATTAAAAATTAAATGTAATTTTGCACTCTCAAATAAAAAGTTTATAAACCAAAAGGTTATAAATTGTTTACACCTCCGCTAAAGCTGAGCCGCGAAACAAGTTATAATCGCTTAATAAAAAGATTTACAAAATGAAAAAAGGTATTCACCCAGAAAATTACAGATTAGTTGCATTCAAAGACATGTCAAATGAGGATGTTTTTATCACTAAATCTACAGTAGAAACTAAAGAAACTATTACTCACGAAGGTGTTGAGTATCCAGTTTTCAAAATGGAGATTTCTAGAACGTCTCACCCTTTTTACACAGGTAAATCTAAACTTATTGATACTGCTGGTCGTATCGATAAATTCAACAGCAAATACGCTAAAAAAGCTAAATAATTTTTTGCTTTTTCAAAATAGAAAAAAGCTTCACTTAGGTGAGGCTTTTTTTATTGCCTAAATCTTCCTACTTTTGAGTATTGTTTTACACAATTCATCACTTTAACAATTCAACATAATGAACTATATACTTTTTGACGGAACCGTTCGCAATGCCTTACTTCCTTTTACTTTTACGCGTCCTGTAGCTGATATTCGTATCGGAATTTTAACGATTCGCGAAAAGTGGGAAAAATATTTGGGATATACTACTACAACGCTTACCGAGGAATATTTAATGGAGAAATATCCAATGGTAGAAATGGAACAAAACATCATGATTAACGCTTCGTTTTTACCCAATCCGATTTTAATTGATATGGTTCAAAATCTGAATCCAAAAGAAGCGATTCTTTTTGGAGAAGAAATCATTGCTTTTCATACGCATGATACGCAAGAAGATATTGATTTTGATGAGTATGAATTAATTGAATACGAAGGCGACGTTTTAAGAATCGAAAACACTTGGGATATTTTTGCAAAAAATGATGCCGCTATTCGTGAGGATTTTGAATTACTTACAGAAGATAGATTCTCTCAACCGATTCCCAAAAGCGTCAACGTAATTGCTCCTGAAAATATTTTCATTGAAGAAGGAGCGAAGTTGGAATTCGTTACTTTAAACGCTTCAACTGGACCAATTTACATCGGAAAAAATGCTGAAATCATGGAAGGTTCGGTGATTCGTGGACCATTTGCTTTATGCGAAGAAGCGCAAGTAAAATTAGCTACTAAAGTATATGGAGCAACAACTGTTGGGCCACATTGTCGTATTGGTGGAGAAGTAAATAATTCGGTTTTATTCGGTTATTCTAACAAAGGCCATGACGGATTTTTAGGGAATTCCGTTTTAGGAGAATGGTGTAACATTGGTGCCGATTCGAATAATTCCAATTTAAAAAACAACTACGAAGAAGTGCGTTTGTGGAGCTATGAAACCGAAGGTTTTGCTCGAACAGGTTTGCAATTCTGCGGATTAATGATGGGCGATCACAGTAAATGTGGTATTAACACAATGTTTAATACAGGAACGGTTGTTGGTGTTTCGACTAATATTTTTGGATCTGGATTTCCAAGAAATTTTGTACCAAGTTTCTCGTGGGGTGGCGCTTCTGGATTTACAACCTACATCACCAAAAAAGCTTTCGAAACCGCTAAAATTGTAATGAGTCGCCGTCACGTAGAATTTACAGAACAAGACGCTAAAATATTAGAACACGTTTTTGAAGAAACGAAAAAGTATAGAAAAGAGTAGTTGATTCGTCAATGTCTCTATTTTTATAAACTGGAATCCATTTATATTCCGATATAATTAATTTTAGTTATTAAATAGATTGCCAAAATCGCAACGATAATCGAAAGAAGTGCCAACATAATTTGGTGCTTCTTTCTTTTTTTATTTTCAACTTGTAAACGAGTTCTTATTTCTTCTAATAATTCAGGTGTTGCTTTAATGTGATCTTCTAAAGGTTTGTCGTTTTGGATTTTATAATCTTTCCAACTTGTTCGATTGTGATTACCTCTCAAAGATTTATTATAAGCTAAGCTTTTTATCGCTTGCATCATAGAACCTTCTCCTGCCATATTTTTGATTTTATAGTTCTACGGACTAAATTCTTAAAAAGTTACAAATTAATTCAAATAATTGTCCAATTGGTATATTGTCTAATTGCCACATTAAAACTATCTTTGCAATCTCAATTTTTTGACAACGATTTCATTAATTGAGTTGTATTTATGAAAAACAAGAAAAAAGTCGCATTCTACACTTTAGGATGCAAATTGAACTTCTCAGAAACGTCTACTATTGCACGTGATTTTCAAAATGAAGGTTTTGAACGTGTTGATTTCGAGGAAATTGCAGATATTTATGTAATCAATACGTGTTCGGTTACCGATAATGCGGATAAACAATTCAAGCAGATTGTAAAAAAAGCAATGAAGCTGAATGATAAAGCGTTTGTTGCCGCAGTTGGTTGTTATGCCCAATTAAAACCAGAAGAATTAGCCGCAGTTGATGGTGTAGATTTGGTTTTAGGCGCAACAGAAAAATTCAAAATCACCGATTATATTAATGACTTGTCGAAAAACGACATGGGTGAAGTTCATTCATGCGAAATCGAAGAAGCCGATTTTTATGTAGGAAGTTATTCAATTGGCGACAGAACGCGTGCTTTCTTAAAAGTACAAGATGGTTGCGATTACAAATGTACGTATTGTACAATTCCATTAGCTCGAGGAATTTCTCGAAGTGATGCATTAGAAAATGTATTGAAAAATGCTAAAGAAATTTCAGAACAAGGCATCAAAGAAATCGTGTTAACCGGAGTAAATATTGGAGATTACGGTAAAGGAGAATTCGGAAATAAAAAACACGAACATACTTTCTTAGATTTAGTAAAAGCTTTAGATGAAGTAGAAGGAATCGAACGTTTGCGAATTTCTTCTATCGAACCTAATTTATTGAAAAACGAAACTATTGAATTCGTATCACAAAGTCGCACATTTGTTCCGCATTTTCACATTCCGCTACAATCGGGTTCTAATGATGTTTTGAAAAAAATGAAGCGTCGTTATTTACGCGAAGTTTATACAGAACGAGTAGCTAAGATTCGTGAAGTAATGCCTCATGCGTGTATTGGAGTAGATGTTATTGTTGGATTTCCAGGTGAAACAGACGAACATTTCTTAGAAACCTATCATTTCTTAAATGATTTAGATATTTCCTATTTACACGTTTTTACCTATTCGGAAAGAGATAATACAGAAGCAGTAGAAATGGAAGGAGTAGTGCCAATGAACGTGCGTTCGAAAAGAAGTAAAATGTTACGCGGACTTTCGGTTAAGAAAAGAAGAGCGTTTTACGAAAGTCAAATTGGAACGAATAGAACCGTTCTATTCGAAAGTGAAAACAAAGAAGGCTACATTCACGGATTTACAGAAAATTACGTAAAAGTAAAAACACCTTGGAATCCAGAATTAGTCAATACGTTGCACGAAATTAATCTAACTAAGATTGACGAAGACGGAAGTGTAAGAATGGAATTTCTAAACGTAGAAGCATAAAAAAAATCCCAAGTTTAATAGACTTGGGATTTTTCTTAGAATTAAATCTTAATTCCAGGAGGCAACATTTCTTGAAATTTTCGATTCTTTCTAAAGAAACTGATGAATTTTGCGTGTGTTGGAACTACTTTTAATTTTCGTTCTTGCGCCAGTTCTAAAACGGTTTTAATAAATTCGTTATGCAACTCTTCATCTTCGTTTGAATTATTGCAAAATTTGGTTAAAAAAAGTTTACGTTCTTGAATAGAATACTCAATAGCAACTAAGCCAGTTTCGGTAATAATTTCAAATTGTCTTAAAAGTTCATTATCTTTGATTTCCATGATGCCTTTCAATTAAGGTGCAAATTTACGAAACTTTTTTAAAATAATGGTAATGAGTAAGATTCCAGTTTATTTTATGCCTGGCTTGGCTGCAAGTCCTACAATTTTCGAAAATATAAAATTACCAGAAGACCAATTTGAAATGCATTTTTTGGAATGGTTTTTGCCTCTTGAAAAAGAAAGTATCGAAAGTTACGCACTTCGAATGACAGAGAAAATTCAGGATGAAAATCCGGTTTTAGTTGGAGTTTCTTTTGGTGGCGTTTTGGTTCAGGAAATGGCGAAGCAAATGAAAGTTCGTAAAGTAATTATCATTTCAAGTGTAAAATCCAATACTGAATTTCCTCCGCGTTTTAAAGTAGCGAAAGCAACAAAAGCGTATAAGTTAATTCCAACCCAACTTTTGGCTGATATTGAAAAATTGGTTAAATATGCATTTGGAGATAATATTGTAGCGAAACGATTAAAGTTATACGAAAAATATTTATCGGTTCGAGATAAGCACTATTTGGATTGGGCAATTGAAACTATTTTGTGTTGGAAACAAAAAGAAGTAAACGAAGCGGTTGTTCATATTCATGGTGATGCGGATGAGGTTTTTCCAATCAAAAACATCGAAAAATGTATTGTTGTAAAAGGTGGAACCCACATCATGATAGTTAATAAATTCAAGTGGTTGAATGAAAATTTACCTAAATTAATTCTAAACGATTAAAAAATGAAAAAGCATATGAAGAAGATAGTGATTTTGGGAACGGTTGCTCTTTTAGCAAGTTTTCTAATTTATGGAGTAGTTTCAGATGATACGAAATATTCTCCAGTAGGTTATAGTTTGAAAATGGACTTTTCGGGTGAAGAAGTGCCAACGTTTATGGCAGATGTTCAAGAGCGTTTGGATAAAGAAATGATTACCAATATGAATTATCATACGAATACTACTTTAGTTATTAAACGTGCGAATAAAGTATTTCCAATAATTGAACCGATTCTGGCTAAATATGGAGTACCAGATGATTTTAAATATTTGGCAGTTATTGAAAGTAGTTTGGTGAATGCAGTTTCTCCAGCTGGAGCAAGAGGTGTTTGGCAATTTATGCCAGCAACAGCTAAAGAAAAAGGAATGGAAGTAAGTGATGAGGTAGACGAACGTTATCATTTAGAAAAATCAACCGAAGCGGCTTGTAAATATTTATTAAGTGCTAAAGAAAAATTTGGTTCTTGGACTCTAGCAGCAGCTTCATACAATGGTGGAATGAATGGAATTTCTAAAAAAATGGAAGAGCAACAAGTTGATAATTATTACGATTTGTTACTTACTGAAGAGACATCGCGTTATGTTTTCCGAATTTTAGCTTTGAAAGAAATTATGTCAAAGTCAGATAAGTACGGTTTTTCAATTCCAAAAGAAGCTTTGTATTATACTATTCCAACCAAAAAAATAGTAATTGATTCATCAATTACGGATTTAGCAAAGTTTGCCAAAACACAAGGTGTGAATTATAAAATTTTAAAAATTCACAATCCTTGGTTACGCGATAAAAAACTAACTAATACTTCAGGAAAAAAATATGAAATCGAAATCCCAACTTCAGGATATAACAAACAATAAGCGCCCAATGGATATTCAAGTAGTTCTGTCTTTAGTGTTAATTGGTATATTAGCGGGTATTCTAAGCGGATTGGTTGGAGTAGGAGGCGGTGTAATTATGGTGCCATTATTGGTTTTACTTTTAGGGTTTAATCAACATCAAGCACAAGGAACTAGTTTAGCTGTCTTAGTTGTTCCGGTTACAGCAGTTGCTGTTTATACCTATCATAAGGAAGGTTTTATCGATTGGCGTTATGTGGGAATAATTGCGATGTTCTTTGTTATTGGAGGTTATTTTGGAAGTAAAATAGCTGTTAGTTTAGATCAAAAAATGCTAAAAAAAGTATTTGGATTTATTCTTTTATTAATTGCTGGAAAGATGTTATTGGGAAAATAAAAATCATACAGAAAATCAATAAAGTTTTGAGAGGATAGAGTAGAATTTAAAAAACTCAAAAGCTTGCTTTTCTGTATGAATTTTTAATATTACGCTTTGTGTTTTCTTCTAGAAATTAATTTCTAAAAACATAAACATTTTTTACGGACTAAAAAACCACTATAACTTTTAATCTTTTCATGTTTATTTAATAGATTTTTTAAAAGTTGGAATTTCCCCTTTTCCATCTTTGTAGAATAAATCTTTTCATAAAAATTATAGTGGATATTTAATTTTAGGGGAATTTTTATTTTTTACTTAGCTAAACTATGAAAAAGAAATATTCAAAGCTAAAAAACTCGTCAAACGAAAAGATAACTCGATAAATAAACAAAAAAAGCACCTAATTAGGTGCTTTTTTTGTTTATTTGTATTGAGAATGAATGAATTACATTTTTTTCATTTGATCTTTCATCATTTTAATCTGATCTTTCAGCATATTTTGCTTGTCTAATTTCTTTGCTTCATTTAATAAATTAGTAGCTTCAATTTTTCTTCTACGTGTCATGGCAATACCCGCTAATTGTAATTTCGCTAAAGCTAAATCTTGATCCATTGATAAGCCAAGAGCAATCGCTTTTTTGAAATATTTTTCAGCTTCAATTAAATTTGTTTGAGAAACCATTAAGCCGTGTAAGTAATTAAAATAGCCTTGTTGTTTTTTTACTAAAGCAGCTTCTGGGTTTTTAATGTAAGACAACCATTTTTGCGCTCCTGGGAAATCTTGCTTTCTTAGTTTTAAAAAAGCTAATAAAATAAATTCATTTTTAAAGTACAAGAAAATAAAAATGGTAGAAAATAGTAGTAAAAAGATTCCATTACCAATGTTGTTTTCTGTGAATTGATAGATTCCGAAAGCAATAATTAACGCTGCTAAAACTAATTTGATATTTTTGTGAAACATGTTGTATTTTTTTGTTGAGTGCAAAGGTAATAAAATCAATTAAAAATATTTTTAAAAAAGTATTTGCGAATGAAAAAAGTCTTTGTATATTTGCACTCGGTTTTCAGGATAGGAAACCTATGAGTTTAAAAAAAGATTTTTATTTATAGATTTTAAAAAATACTACAATGAGTAAGAGAACGTTTCAACCATCAAAAAGAAAAAGAAGAAATAAGCACGGTTTCATGGATAGAATGGCTTCTGCTAATGGAAGAAAAGTGCTTGCTCGTAGAAGAGCTAAAGGAAGACATAAGTTAACTGTTTCTTGTGAACCAAGACACAAAAAATAATGTTTTAGCTTAAAACAATATATCAGCCGTTACTTTTATTAGTAGCGGCTTTTTTTTAAACTGTTTATAAAATTTGAATAAGTTTTAAAGTGCTTTTTTGTGCAACTCTTTGAAAATTAGTAATTTTATAATCGCAATATAACTACAACCCACAACAACAAAACAACAACACAATGCCTAAAGACACCACAATCAAATCGGTTTTAATTATTGGATCTGGACCTATTGTTATTGGTCAAGCTTGCGAATTTGACTACGCAGGTTCTCAATCAGCACGTTCATTAAGAGAGGAAGGAATTGAAGTTATCTTAATTAACTCTAATCCAGCAACCATCATGACCGACCCATCGATGGCGGATCATGTTTATTTAAAACCACTTACCACTAAATCAATCATTGAAATCTTAAAAGCACATCCACAAATTGATGCTGTTCTACCAACTATGGGTGGACAAACAGCGCTTAATTTAGCGATTGAAGCCGATGAAAAAGGAATTTGGAATGACTTTGGAGTGCGTTTAATAGGTGTAGATATCAATGCCATCAACATTACCGAAGATAGAGAGCAATTCAAAAACTTACTAAACAAAATTGGAATTCCGCAAGCGCCGGCTAAAACGGCTAATTCTTTCTTACAAGGAAAAGAAATTGCGCAGGAATTTGGGTTTCCATTGGTAATTCGTCCTTCATTTACATTAGGAGGAACTGGAGCAGCAATTGTTTACAAAAAAGAAGATTTTGATGGTGCTTTGACTTACGGTTTAGAAGCATCACCAATTCATGAAGTATTGATTGATAAGGCTTTAATGGGTTGGAAAGAATACGAATTAGAGTTATTACGTGACAGCAACGACAACGTGGTAATCATCTGTACAATCGAAAATATGGACCCAATGGGAATTCATACTGGAGATTCGATTACAGTAGCGCCAGCGATGACTTTATCAGATACTACTTTCCAAAAAATGCGTGATATGGCGATTTTAATGATGCGCTCTATCGGAAATTTTGCTGGAGGTTGTAATGTGCAATTCGCAGTTTCGCCAGATGATAAAGAAGATATAGTAGCAATTGAGATTAATCCTCGTGTGTCGCGTTCTTCGGCATTAGCTTCAAAAGCAACGGGTTATCCAATTGCAAAAATCGCATCGAAATTAGCTTTAGGATACAACTTAGATGAATTACAAAATCAAATTACAAAATCAACTTCGGCTTTATTTGAGCCAACGTTAGATTATGTAATCGTAAAAATACCAAGATGGAACTTCGATAAATTTGAAGGTTCAGACCGTACGTTAGGACTTCAAATGAAATCGGTAGGAGAAGTTATGGGAATTGGACGTTCGTTCCAAGAAGCGCTTCACAAAGCTACTCAGTCGTTAGAAATCAAACGTAATGGGTTAGGAGCAGACGGAAAAGGTTATAAAAACTACGAACAAATAATAGAAAAATTAACTTTCGCGAGTTGGGACAGAGTTTTCGTAATCTATGATGCTATTGCGATGGGAATTCCATTGAGTAGAATTCATGAAATTACTAAAATCGACATGTGGTTCTTAAAACAATATGAAGAATTATTCCATTTAGAAAGAGAAATTTCGAATTATAAAATCGATACGTTACCAAGAGAATTGCTTTTAGAAGCAAAACAAAAAGGATACGGAGACCGCCAAATTGCGCACATGATGGGTTGTTTGGAAAGTCAAGTGCACAAATTACGTGACGAACAAAATATCAAACGTGTTTACAAATTAGTTGATACATGTGCTGCCGAATTTAAAGCGGTAACACCATATTTCTACTCGACTTTTGAAGCTGAAATTGAAAAAGCAGACGGAACGAAATACGTTCATAACGAAAGTATTGTTACCGATAAGAAAAAAGTAGTGGTTTTAGGTTCGGGTCCAAATAGAATTGGACAAGGAATTGAGTTCGATTATTCATGTGTTCACGGGGTTTTAGCGGCAAAAGAATGTGGTTACGAAACCATCATGATTAACTGTAATCCAGAAACGGTTTCAACCGATTTTGATACGGCAGATAAATTATATTTCGAACCAGTTTTTTGGGAACATATTTACGATATCATCCAACACGAAAAACCTGAAGGCGTAATTGTTCAGTTAGGTGGACAAACCGCTTTGAAATTAGCTGAAAAATTAGCTAAATACGGAATCAAAATTTTAGGAACTTCATTCGATGCTTTGGATTTAGCGGAAGACAGAGGACGTTTCTCGGATTTGTTAACACAATTGCATATTCCATTCCCTAAGTTTGGAATTGCTGAAAGTGCTGAAGAAGCATCGAAATTAGCGGATTCGTTAGACTTTCCATTATTAGTTCGTCCTTCGTATGTATTGGGTGGACAAGGAATGAAAATTGTAATCAACAAACAAGAATTAGAAGAACACGTAATTGATTTATTAAAATCGATTCCAGGCAATAAATTATTGTTAGACCATTATTTAGATGGCGCTATCGAAGCAGAAGCAGACGCGATTTGTGATGCCGATGGAAATGTGTATATCATAGGAATTATGGAACACATTGAACCTTGTGGCGTACACTCGGGAGATAGTAATGCCACTTTGCCTCCTTTTAACTT
>NZ_JAIWOF010000182.1 GCF_020217025.1 Flavobacterium sp.
GGGCGAATTTGTAATGCAACAAATTAAAGATCACACCAAGAAAATTGCCACAGCTTTAAAAACGGTTGGGTTAATCAACATCCAATTTGCGATTAAAGATGACACCGTGTATATCATTGAAGCCAATCCAAGAGCATCTCGTACCGTTCCGTTTATTGCAAAAGCGTATGGCGAACCGTATGTGAATTACGCAACAAAAGTAATGTTGGGTCACAATAAAGTAACTGATTTTGATTTCAATCCGCAATTAAAAGGATATGCGATTAAGCAACCGGTATTCTCTTTCAGTAAGTTCCCAAATGTAAACAAAGCATTAGGACCAGAAATGAAGTCAACAGGAGAAAGTATCTTGTTTATTGATGATTTAAAAGACGATCAATTCTACGATTTGTATGCAAGAAGAAAAATGTACTTAACGAAGTAATACAAAAAATCCCAATCGAAAGATTGGGATTTTTTATTTTTTCTAAGGAATACAATGCTGCACTTGATAAATTACTATCTGAAAACAAAAAAGCCTCAGATTAATGAAGCTTTTTTAATGTATTTTGTAATTAAACTACCAGTCGCTTTTTGATGCGCTAGATTTAGCCATTTCTTTTTTAATGTCGCTTTTAATGGTTGCAATTGTAGAATTGATTTCTGCATAATAGGCTTTAAGAGTTTCCATTAATTTTGGATTATCCACCGCTTTTTCCGAAGCCAATTTATCAAACATTTTTTCTATAGTTGTTTCAGCACTCGACTTGATAAAGATATTTTTTATTTCGTATTTGTATTTGCCGTCTTTTGACATAATAGAAATAGTATAAAATATTTTAACTTTTGTCTCGCTTCCGTTTGCCTTAATCGTCATGAAAGAATACTGGGTGTCAGTAACCGATAAAGCTTCCTTATCCTGCTTAATTTTATCTTGTGTTTCTTTATAGGTATTTACAAAGAACATTTTAGAATTGTTAAACAAGTCATCTTTGGTTTTTCCTTCCGCAGATACAACTTCTGAGAAGATAATTTGCCCGTTTTCATTCAATGGGAAATCGAATTTTTCTTGGGCATTAATAGAGAACGTAGTCAATACTAATAATAAAAGGATTTTTTTCATGTTTATGGAGCTTGGTTTAATACTAGTTTAGTAGGATACAATGATAATATATTTTTTTTAAAATAAAAAAACTTTGAAATAAAATAAGCGTTTCAATTTAACCTATCATTAATTGATTACGAGTAATTTTTTAATATAAGTTGGTTTTTTTAAGACTTATAACGTTCTGTGGCTTTATGCCAGTGGGTATAACCAGAACTGAATCATAACAAATATATCTTAAACTTTGGAAAATATGAAGGATTTTCCAAACATATATAGACCTTGCCATTACTTGTAACCTTTGTTATGTGCAGCCTTACATGCTTATAGTGATTAAAAATTATTTTCAATTTCTTGTCTTAATTTTGGTATTACTATAAAGTAATATAATAAAAGTGCACTATCGTTAGCTTTAATATCTTTTATAATTTTCCACCTAAAATTTCTTGCATTTACTTTCATAATCGATGGAGTTGAATTTGTTAGTAGAGTTACATTTGGTATAAAATTATCATCATGATTTAGGTTTACAATAACGCCATTGTAATTCTGACTAAAATCCTCTTTGTTACTAAATTTTACTATTGTTCCTAGAGTGAATTGTTCTAAATATAAATTTTCAGTATCGCATTCTTTTAATATGTTTAAAGCTTCATTAACAGTATTTGGTATATTCGTTATTTTCAATTTTCTTTCTTCTTTCTTCTTTCGTATTTCAAAAATTTCGGACGAGATTTCTGGGATATACTTAATGAAAAAATCTTCCCAATTTTGAATTGATTGACGTACTAGTTCTTCAAAAGTGAATAAAAAATTGTTATTGAAATCAACTATATCGGCTTTAACTTCGACTTGACCATCCATGACATTGTAGAAAACACCAGCAATTGGCATATTAATTTTTAAGGAGTTTTCTACATTAACTATTTTAGGGTTGAGTTTTGACCTATTAGTTTTTGTAAGAGGATAACCATGTTTCTCTTGATTTACTAAATCTATTACAATGCATAAACATTGTGAATTATCAATATTAATTTCAATAATTTTTTCGCTTAATCCTTTTTTTTTAAAATAATCTTTTAAATTATCTTTTAAGTTAGCAATATTATAGAGTATTGAATTAATTCTGTTGAGTGCCCCTCTTTTTTCTTTTTCCGAAGTGATACCACCACCCAATGTTATGGTTAATTGTTTTTTGCCATTTTCAGATACACTTTCTTCATATATAGGTTCTGGTTTTTTGAATTCCTCAAAATGTGAATTTATTGAATCATATAATAAACCTATTCTAAGTTCTAAATCATTAAATGATATGTATTCCATGTTATATTTGATTAGCACTGTGTGTTGGTTGCACAAAACTTGTATGTGAAGTTTTCCGACTAGTATCATGCCTTATTGGCAAGACAGACTAAAATCTTACTTATTTATTTCTCAAAAATAATAAAAAATTCTTACAAATTATCAAGCATAATATTAATTCACAATTACTTATAAGCAAAAAAAATCCCGAGCCTAAACTCGGGATTCTTAATTTTTAGTGCTCTTTAATTTTATCTAAAGTCGTATCTAAAACACGTTGGATTTTTTCTAAAGCTTCAAAAAAGGCTTTTTCTGCGCTATCGGCTGTTGCGGTAACAGCAATCGGTTGTTTTTTTTCTACTCTAGCTTCAATAACACATTTTTTATCGTTTGGAGATGTTTTGTTTCCATTTTCGTCAGAAACATGAACTTCTATTCGGGTTACGATTTCGTCAAATCTTGCTAATTCATTTTTAATTTCGTTGGTAAAGAATTCTGAAAAACGGCTTCCGCCTTCAATGTTTTTGTCGGTGTGAATTTGAACTAACATAGCTATAGGGGTTATAAATTAATAATACCTAAAGTTACGAAAATTCTTTCGCTTTTCAAAATTTGAATTCAAAATTTCCTGTTTTCACTCAGTAATTAAAAAAAGTAATTAGTAAAACTTGTCTTTTGAGGTTTTATTTTTTCAGCTTTTTGTATTCTCTAATTAAAGTTTTAAGCTCGCGGTTAGAAGTTATATCAATGTCTTTATCAGATAAAAAATGACCATATTTGAATGCTACCGTGTATTTTGAGGTAGTTAATTTTGTAGCAATTTCATCAAGGTCATTTCGTAATGCTTGTTTTTCCTCTTCAATTTTTTGTAAAAGTGCAAATTTGTCTTTAAAATCTCTTCTAAAAGTGGTGGTATTAAATGGAATCGAATTAAGAATTTGCATTTGCTTCTTCGATTTTAAATCCAAAGTATCTATAATTTTAGGTACTATGTTCTCAATTTCTTTTCTTGATAATGAATTCATATTCTCAGGAAGAAAAGATTCTTGCTTTGTATTTCCTTTTTTAGGGACTGATTTTATTGCTTTTTCTGGAGCGTCGGTATTAATATAACCACTCCCAAAACACTTTTTACACTTTACATCTAAACCTTCACACGAACAAATTTGAACTGCCATAAATAGTTGTTTTTAATATTCTGAATCGGTATTAATTGGATTTATAACAATCTTTTAATCACAGTTTCAAATGAGGTGTAAAGATATGTAAATCCAACTGAAATTAAATGTAAATGAAACAATCAATAATCTTACTTTAATCTGCTACATATTCCAAAATATCACCTGGCTGACAATCTAACACTTTACAAATGGCTTCGAGTGTGCTAAAACGAACAGCTTTTGCTTTTCCGGTTTTTAAAATGGATAAATTGGCCAACGTAATATCCACCTTTTCCGAAAGTTCGTTGAGTGACATTTTTCGTTTAGCCATCATCACATCTAAGTTTACTACTATTGCCATAATTTACACTGTTAAGTCGTTTTCTTCCTGAATATCGATTCCTTTTTTAAAGATAATGGCAATAATATAGACAACACCACCCATTAAAATAAAAGCTTCGCTATCTACCCAAAACTGGTTTAAGTTATCAAGAATAAAACCGTGATGTATTAAATTTTTAACAAACTGTCTTGCAATATGACTTAAGAATCCTATTGAAAGTGTGAAATAACTAATTAGAGAAATTTGCTTCGCTACAAACGTGTTGAACGGTTTTGATAAATCCATTTTGTGCATTAGATGAATTACCGCATAAAATAGCACTGCTTTTAAAATAGAAATGATAAGTATAAAACTATATACACCAAAAAAAGCTAATTTACTTTCGTTGTACATAGCCATTAAGTCTAATTTTTGATATAGATTTTGAAGAACTTCAGGATTATAAAGACTGAAAAAGAAATTAACGACTAAACCTCCTGCTTCAATTGATAAGCCCACAAAAATAAGCCAAGCGATTACATATAAGCCCCAAAATACGAAGTTGTTTGTTTTTGACATAACTACAAAGTTTAAAATTACATTACAAATTTCAATAAAAATTTATTGAAAAACAATAAAAATTTAATTATTTTAGATAAATAATTGTAAATCTCTTGTGTTTATTGACTTTGTAAGGCAAAAAAAATCCCGAGAAGTACTCGGGATTTTATAATGTAGAATGTTTTATGATTAGTTACAAGCATCTAATGCTTCGGCAAATTGAATAATACTTTCTAAATTATTTTTAAATTCTTTTTTCTCAACTCTAGCAAGAAGAGCTGGGCAGCCTTGTGCAAATTCTTCAAAACGTTTTTTTGGTGACATCATCCAAGAAGCTGTTGCATTTGATTTTCCTTCAGATTCGTTAGCGCTTTTGATAATAATTTCACCATTAAAATATTGGAAAACACTTATTTTTTTACCAATGTACATTTCTTTTACAAATTTCTTTGTAGCTCCAGACATGGTCATTCCGCCATTATCAACGGCAACTTTAAAAGAAACAGAAGCAAATTCTTCTCCGTTACTTAAAGTAAGACGGTTAATTTCATTTGCCTTAAAAGTTCTTTCTGAAAATTTCCCTTGAAAATCTTTAACAGTCACTGTAATTGCATCACTTAAAGCCAAAGTTCTGTTCTTTTGAATATAACCAGTAACCGTGTCTTTTTTTATAGTAGCCAAATAAGCTAAAATATAATTTGGATCAGTTTCAATACTGTAAGGAGCAGTAGAAGCATTGTAACTTGAATTGTTGTTTGTTACAACTGCTGTAGTCTCTTCAAAGAAGAAATTTTTCGTTTCAACATTGAAATGTCTTGTTTTAACTTTGTTTACATTAAATAACGTAATTAAGTTATTGCAGTCTTCACTATTACTAACTCCATCACTTTTGTCGTAATCATTAGCAATAAGTTTGTTTGACCATTCTATTGATTTGCTTGGTTGGTCTAAATAATTATAAATTTTAGCCAAATTGAAATAAGCGCTATATCTAATTTTTCTGTGTGCTTTTGAATCTTCTGCATATTTTTTTGGTAACGATTCAAAATATTGAATAGTGTTTTGTAATTCTGATTCAAAACCTGTTACAGCATTGTTAAATGTCATTTTATCAAAAACATTTTTAACTTCTAAATACGCGTTGTACTCAGCTGCTTGTTCAGGATGTTTTTTATTGGCTAATATCCAAAGGTAATCAGTTCCAGTTTTAACAGCATAACCATATTCATTATTAAGTTGTGTGTTTAAGACATTCACAACTTCCATTACAAAATTATTGTAAATGGTTCTGTTGATATTGTAGTAATAAGATTCAGCACTAGAATAGCTATCGTATTCTTTACTTTTTAGATTGTTAGTTCTAGTAAAGTCAATTGTTTTTTGAACCTTACCATCTGTACTACTTATTTTTACACTACCTTTTTGGTCATAAGTTAGTTCTGCGGTGTAGTAATATGTATTTCTTACATTTCCATTTTTGTCTTTAGTAGAACTTGTTCTAGTTGCAATATTTTTTTTAACAACCGTTGGAGTAAGTAAGGTAATGTCAATGTTGATATAACCATTTTTTTCCTTTTTTTCCAATCCGTTAATGTTTACTTGATTTTGAAAAAAGAATTTCGATTTATCGTACATCAAGTTACGGTCAATATTGGTAGTAAAGGAATAGGTTCTATTTTTTACTTCTAAGATTGGATTACTTGGTAATTGTACGAAAGAATAATTAAAATCATGTCTGTCTAAATCCGTTGATTGAGAAAAAGTAAACAATGAAATTAATAAAAAGATTGAAGAGAGAATTTTTTTCATTTGCTTTAAATTTAAATTTAGGTAAATATACTATTTGTATGTGTTAAATGAACTTTATTTTAGAGTTATGATGATTATTTAATGATTAAATCGTATTTCTGAAGTAATCCTTTTAAATTTTCAGTTGAAAAAATGGCGCGTTTTAATTTGTTTTTTTCAGGGTCGATGATGAAATCATAACTGGTTGAAAAATCGGTTTTGTTTGCAGTTGTTCCAATAAATACCGCGTGTCTTAAATTACAATTATCGAACATAGCTTCTGATAAATCACTTTCCATAAAGTCAACGGCAATCATACTACAATTGATGAATTGCATTTTCTTGAGTTTCAAACTGTAAAATTGCGCGTAATCCAGCAAACTATCTTTAAAGTGGAATTCATATAAAATTTGGTCTGTCATCGCAAAATTTACAGCAGTAAAATCACATTTCGTAAACCAAACATCACGCAACGAAACATGATTGATTTTTGTTCCTTTGAAATTGCAATCCAAAAAATTACAATCGATAAAAGTAACGGCAACAAAAAAACAAGAAGTAAAATCGCAATTGGTAAACGTGCAATTTTCGTATTCTTTGTATTTGATATCGTTTTCTGAAAAGGTAATGTCAGAAAAATTTTGGTCAATAATGTAATCTGCGTGCATAAATATATTTTTTAAAATCCTTCAAAAACACCTAATCCAAATAAGGCAAAATCGTATTTTACAGGATCGTTTGGGTCTAATTTTCTTAAATTTTCGTCCAATTCAGCTAGAGCTTTAGCATCGTTTTGTTTTCGTGTTAGCAATTCTAATTTCCTCGCCACATTTCCTGAATGTACATCCAACGGACAAGATAATAGAGCAGGAGAGATGCTGTTCCAAATCCCCAAATCGACTCCTTTATTATCTTTTCGAATCATCCAACGCAAATACATATTGATTCTTTTTGCGGCTGAACCATTTAAAGGATCTGAAATGTGTTTTTCAGTTCGAGCTAAATGGGGAATGTCAAAAAACAATTGCTTGAATTCCGAAATCGTATGTTGCATCGTAGGATTTTGTTTCGAGAAAACCGCTTCTAATCCGTTGTGATTTTGATAAATGTGTTGTAATCCTTTTACGAATCCCACAAAATCTTTTCCATTAAAAGTACGATGCACGAAATTTTCTAATGATTCTAATTGCGTTTCCGAATGATTCATGACAAAATCGTAAGGCGAATTTCCCATCAAATCCATCATCTTCTTAGCGTTGTTGATAATCATTTTTCGATTTCCCCAAGCGATAGTTGCTGCTATAAATCCAGCAATTTCAATATCTTCTTTCAAAGAATACAAATGCGGAATTTGAATCGGGTCGCTTTCAATGAAATTGGGATTGTTGTACAACTCGACTTTTTCGTCTAGAAATTCTTTTAACTCGGAATGTGTCATTTTATGAACTTACAATATTCCCATCCACCATCGTTAGTTTTCTATCTGCCATGTTGGCTAATTCTTCGTTATGAGTAACGATTACAAAGGTTTGCCCAAATTCATCGCGCAATTTGAAGAACAATTCGTGTAAGTTTTCGGCGGTATGCGTATCTAAATTTCCAGATGGTTCATCAGCAAAAATAACGGCTGGTTTGTTGATTAAAGCTCTCGCAACTGCAACACGTTGTTGTTCACCACCTGAAAGTTCGCTGGGTTTGTGATGGGTTCTTTCTGCTAAACCTAAATAGGAAAGGAGTTTTTTAGCTTCGGTTTCTACTTCTTTTTTATCGCGATTGGCTATAAATCCAGGAATACAAACGTTTTCTAAAGCAGTGAATTCTGGTAATAATTGGTGAAACTGAAAAATGAAACCTAAATGTTGGTTCCTGAATTTAGAAAGTTCTTTGTCTTTTAAATTCAAAATAGAGGTTCCATTGATTTCTAAAACCGTATTGTTTTGTTTCGCAGGTTCGTCTAAAGTACCTAAAATTTGAAGTAAAGTCGTTTTTCCAGCGCCTGAAGCACCTACTATAGAAACGATTTCTCCTTTTTTTATGTGTAAATCCACTCCTTTTAAAACATGAAGTGAATCGTAATATTTATGTAGATTTTTAGCTGTAATCATAACCGAACATTTCTACAAAGAAACAAAGATTTTTGGCTAATAAAAAAACTATTGTTCATCTATTCGCGTATCTCAAATAATAAAGTTAAGTTAAATTAGATTTTGTGTTTAATTTTTTTGTAGATTTGTTAAACAAAATAACCAATAGCATTTATGAGAAATACAATTAAAGGGTTATCAATGGTTTTAAGTTTGATTTTTAGTTCGTGTACGGCTAAAGAAAAACTAGTAGTAAAAGAAGAATTTAAAGAACCTGTAAAAGTAAAAGTGAAACAAGGTATGGAAGTTGCAACATTTGCCGGAGGCTGTTTTTGGTGTACCGAAGCGGTTTTCCTAGAAATAAAAGGAGTTGAAAAAGTAGTTTCGGGATATATTGGAGGAAAGACTAAAAATCCTACTTACAAAGATATTTGCACAGGAGAAACAGGTCATGCTGAAGCAATTCAAATCACGTTTAATCCGAATGAAGTAGCGTATGAAGATTTGTTAGAAGTTTTCTTTGGTACTCACGATCCAACAACATTAAATCGTCAAGGTGCTGACGTGGGAACACAATACAGAAGTGAGATTTTCTACCATTCTGAAGCTCAAAAAGTAAAAGCGGAAAATTATATTCAGTTACTGGAAAAAGAAAAGTTATACGATAAAAAGATTGTGACAAAAGTTTCTTCGGCTACAGTATTTTATCCTGCAGAAGATTATCATCAAAATTATTACAATCAAAATTCAAGTCAAGGCTATTGCCAAATGGTGATTGCACCGAAATTAGAAAAATTGCGCAAATATTATAAATCGAAATTAAAATAGAAGGGAAAAATTGCTATGAACACTACTATTGAAAAAGAAATATTCGACATTATCGGTGATAATCACCAAATGACATCGGTTGAAACGCCGTTACGACCAGATGCTTTTTATAAATCAGATGCTGAAAAAATGGAAGTTATTGAACACCATTTTGAAATTATCATGAAAGAATTAGGTTTGGATTTAACCGATGATAGTTTGCAAGGAACACCGCATCGTGTGGCAAAAATGTTTGTGCAAGAAATTTTTTCGGGATTGAATCCAGCGAATAAGCCAAAGATTTCAGTTTTTGATAATTCGTATCAGTATGATAAAATGTTGGTTGAGGCGAATATTAGCTTCAATTCTACTTGCGAACACCACTTTTTACCGATTGTTGGGAAAGCACATATTGGTTACGTTTCTTCTGGAAAAGTTATCGGTTTGTCAAAACTAAATCGTATTGTGGATTATTATGCAAGACGTCCACAAGTACAAGAGCGTATGATTATGCAAATTTTCAACGAACTAAAATCGGTTTTAGAAACGGATAATGTTATTGTGGTGATGGAAGCAACGCATTTATGTGTATCAAGTCGAGGTATTAAAGATGAAAGCAGTTATACTTCAACCTTACAATATGGTGGCGTTTTCAATCAGAAAGAATTCCGCGACGATTTTTATAAGATGATTCATAAAGAATAGGTTTTAAATGTCGTATTTGTTTCGTACATTCGTTAAGGAAATTACGAAATTAAAATGGCACAAGAACCTGTTATAACGTCACCCATTCCGCCAAAAAATAATAAAGGAACGATGCTAGTGCTGAGTTTGTTTTTTGATGCTATTGGTATGTTAACTTATTTAGTTCCAGTTTTTGGAGAGATTACCG
>NZ_JAIWOF010000183.1 GCF_020217025.1 Flavobacterium sp.
ATATATTTTGGGCACCGCTTTCAGCCATTTTGTTAATTATAATGTTCAAAGGCACAGCAGGAAAGTTAGCAGGTGTTTTTGGATTCATTGAAGAATTACTTCCGTTAGCAGATATAATTCCGACTTTCACTATAACTTGGTTTTATACGTATGTAATTAAAGGCGGACGCGGACAAGAATAAAAAAAGAAGCTTTAAGGCTTCTTTTTTAGTTTTGTGTCAAAATATCTTCCAATGAAACCTAATTTCATTCTATCGAGCATTTTCTTTTCAAACTCCCAAAAGAAAGTGAATTGGCCAAAAATAAATCCAAAAAGAACCAAAAGCACTTGATAAATAGGAAATATTAAAACCAATCTTAGAATTCGGTACAACCAATGTGGTTGAAAAGTTTCTGGAATACCAATTAAGGATAAAAAAGGTTTTGCCAATTGTAATGAACTAAAGCCTGTAATAGCAAATACTATAAAAATAATCGTTAATTGCCAGTTTGAAGTTACATTCCAGCGTTCTTTAAGTTTCTTCATAAACTATATTCTTGGTACAAAACCACCTAATTGTTGTTTGTTGGTAAGTTGAAAATAGACCAAGTAATTATAAATCATATAATTTACTTCAAATCCATAATCAGTTCCAGCTTGGTAATTAATTGTCATTTCATATAAATTTGGATTGTACTGAGAAGGTAACATTGCTCTTCTATTCCATTCTAACACCCAAATTCTATTTCTAGCTTCTAAATAAGATTGTGTATAATAGTTTCTTGGCCTAGCATAACTATTGAACCAAGAAGTAAATCCACCATCAATAATAATAACATCATATTCAATTTCTTCGTTAGATATACGAATAGTATCGCTTTCTAGCCTTGGTTTGTCTTCAAAAGTTTTTTGAGCTTTTGATGAATTACAAGCCATGAGCACTGAAAAAATCGCAAAAAATATTACAACGATTGATTTCATAACTTATGTTATTTAGAAAGTATAAAGATAAAAAAAAGCACCGACATAGGTCGATGCTTTAAAATATTTATAATGAAATTTTATTTGCCAAAAAGTTTTCCAAGTAAACCTCCTAAACCACCTTTTTTTGTAACGGCTGCCATAGCATCTCCCATATCTACTTTTCCATCATTATTTTGATCTAAGCCAAATTGTCCACCGTATTTAGAAACGGCATCCATTAGTCCGCCACCGTTTCCTCCAGAAATAGCACTTACTAAATCGCTCATATTAAATCCAGGTTGGTTTGGATCTTTAGCTTTGTTAACCAATCCTCCTAAAATTTGCGGAATCAATCCACCAGCAACACTTCCTGCAGCATCAGAAGATAATCCAAATTTTTCTCCTAAGTTTCCAGTTACTTTTTCGGTCAACTGTTGTACAACTGGGTTGTTTCCATCAATTGGTGTTTTACCGCTTAGTATTCCAGTTAAATCGTTAATGTTACCACTAGCAACCATATCTTTTAAACCTGAAAGGATAGAACCTCCAGCTTCTTGCATTACGGCATCATTTTGTTCATTAGGAACCGCTGGATTATTTACCACTGCATTGTCACCAAATTGTTTTACTAATTCTGAGAGTTGATCAAACATAATTTTATAGTTTTTGTTCAGTTAAAGATAATAAAATTTTAGTTATTTTTCAATAAGCTGATGATCTGTTCTGCAAGTTCAGTTCCAATTCGGTCTTGTGCTTCTTCAGTAGCGGCTCCAATATGAGGTGTTAATGAAATTTTTGGGTGCATTAGAATTTGAATTTCTGGTGTAGGTTCTTTTTCAAAAACATCTAAACCTGCAAATAATACTTTTCCTTCATCTAAAGCTTCGATTAATGCCACTTCATTAATTACGCCACCACGAGCACAATTTACGATTCCTACATTGTCTTTCATTAATTGAAATTCTTCTTTATCAATTACATAACCATCTTGCGCTGGAACGTGTAACGTAATAAAATCAGAATGTTTGATTACATCTTCTAACGATTCCGTAACGATTTCAACATTGATAAATTGTCCGTTATAAAAATCCACACGAATTACTGCTTCGCTTACATATTTATCGGCAGCAATTACTTTCATTCCTAATCCTAAAGCCATTTTTGCAACCGCTTGACCAATACGTCCAAAACCAATAATTCCTAATGTTTTACCACGAAGTTCAATTCCGTTTGCGTAGGCCTTTTTCAAGCCTTCAAAATTAGTATCGCCTTCTAATGGCATATTTCTATTCGAATCATGTAAAAAACGAACACCTGTGAATAAATGAGCAAAAACCAATTCCGCCACACTTTCAGATGAAGAAGCAGGTGTATTGATTACGTGTAATCCTTTTTCACGAGCATACGCTACATCAATATTGTCCATTCCAACACCACCACGACCAATGATTTTTAATCCTGGACAAGCGTCAATAATGTCTTTTCTAACTTTTGTAGCACTACGAACTAATATTACTTTTACATCATTTGTATTAATAAAATTAGCCACTTGTTCTTGAGCTACTTTTGTTGTAATTACTTCAAAACCTCCTTTTTCTAAAGCTTTAATTCCGCTTTTTGAAATTCCGTCGTTTGCTAAAACTTTCATTTTATTTTTATTTTTTATGCTAGTTACTATTTACTAGTTACTAATTACTAAATTTTATTTTCTAATTCTTTCATTACATCAACCAAAACCTGAACACTTTCTAACGGCAAAGCATTATACATTGAAGCTCTATATCCACCAACCGAACGATGTCCAGCTAAACCAGAAATTCCAGCTGCTTTCCACATAGTGTCAAATTTTTCTTGATGTGCTTCATCTTTTAATAAGAACGTAACATTCATATTACTTCTATCTTCTTTAGCCGCCGTTCCTTTGAATAATGGATTACGGTCGATTTCGTTGTAAAGTAAATTAGCTTTTGCTTCGTTTATTTTTTCAATAGCAGCAATTCCACCTAATTTTTTCAACCATTGTAAGGTTAAAAGTGATGCATATACTGGAAATACAGGTGGTGTATTGTACATACTTTCTTTAGAGACATGTTGTTGGTAATCTAACATACTTGGAATGGTTCTTCCTGTTTTTCCTAAGATTTCAGTTTTTACTACTACTAATGTTGCACCAGCTGGACCCATATTTTTTTGAGCTCCGGCATAGATTAAATCAAATTTTGAAAAATCTAATACACGTGAAAAAATATCCGAACTCATATCACATACTAAAGGAATATTTACTTCTGGAAATGATTTCATTTGGGTTCCAAAAATGGTATTGTTACTTGTGCAGTGGAAATAATCAGCATCAGCAGGAATAGTATAATCTTTTGGAATATGATTGTAATTTTCTGATTTTGATGAAGCTACTACAACCGTTTCTCCAAAAAGTTTTGCTTCTTTAATAGCGCCGCTTGCCCAAGTTCCTGTATCTAAATAAGCTGCTTTTCCGTCAACTTTCATTAAATTGTATGGTACCATTAAAAATTGCATACTAGCTCCGCCACCTAAAAACAATACTTCGTATCCTTTGCCTTCTAAGTTTAAAAGCTCTAAAACTAAAGCTCTAGCTTCATCCATTACGGCTACGAAATCTTTACTGCGGTGTGAAATTTCTAAAATAGATAATCCTGAGTTGTTGAAATCTAAAATAGCTTGTGCCGATTTTTCGAATACTTCTTGCGGAAGGATACATGGACCTGCACTGTAGTTGTGTTTTTTCATTGTAGTTGTAGTTATTTATTTAAAGGTCAAATTTCGGAATTCTTAAATAAAAAATAGACTTAAATGCTACAATAATTATGAGATGTTATTAACAAAAACGATTTAGTTAAAATTCTTTTGTAAAAATTATAAATTAGCAATTATTTGCTCTTTTTTTTATTAAATAAGTAAAGATTGTTTTTGAAAGCAAAAAAATCATCTTTGGTTTTTTCTAAATGTCGAATTTGAATTTTTTTACTTGAAATTGTAGTTATAATTAAACTTTCACCAAGTTCACCTCCATATCCAATACTCGTTATAGCGGTTGATTGTATACGATCTATTTCTTTCCAATCTAAGTTTATTGCTTCATTATCAGTTATAAAGTCGGTTTTAATCCATTTCATATTTAAACCGCTTTCAGATATTGTCCATTCCATAATACCTTCACCCGTTCTTTTATTTAAATAGTAAAATAGTGGCAGAAATAGGATAAGGAATAAAACTAAAAAGAGCAATAATCCAAGTTTATCTAGTTTTATAAAATTATTTAATGTGAATACAGAAATTCCATAAAGTAAAAAGAATACAATAAACCAAAAATTTTCAATTGTTCTAGATGCTGTTTTTACAACAAATTTCATTTCAAACTAATTAAAAACGCTAAGGTATCTACATTATCTGCATAATCCCAAAGTTTCGGTTGTTGGGTTTGACCAAAAGCTATTGAATTAGGAATTAAATTTTTAGATACAATACACTGAATTTGCTCAGCATCAGTATGTAATCGATTTTTGATTTCTTCTAAGTCGTCATAAAATTCATAAAACACAGAAGAAATAGGAGAAGAGTAACTCACATCTTCTTTAATCGTTAAAAACTCATTGTCTAATAATTGAAAATTACTCATTAAGAAAACCGCTTTGTTGTAATCGTAATTATTGGCGTATTTTTCGTAGTGAATCACATCGCGATATTCGTACATTGCTTTAAAGAAGGTTTCAAAATTATACCCTTTTGGAACAAAAAGTTTAGAAACATTTCTGCATCCCAAACCAAAATATCTAAAAATATCTTCTCCAAGGCCCACTAAATTTTCATGCGATTCCGTTCCATTTAATACAGCAACCGAATTTCTGTTTTTACGGATGATACTTGGTTTGTCTTTGAAATAATATTCAAAATAACGCGCTGTGTTGTTACTTCCGGTGGCAATTACGGCATCAAAACCTTCTAATTTGCCTTCTACAAACGTTATTTTTGATTTAAGTTTTGGTTCGACAGCAATCAAATAATTAGCTAAAAATTTTAATAAATGTTGGTCATTAGATGAGGTTTTAACCAATACATCATGACCCGAAATCAATACCGAAAGAAAATCATGAAAACCAACTAACGGAATATTTCCTGCTAAAATTAAGCCTACTTTTTTAGGTTCAATTTTTGAAAAATCGTAGTTGGAAAGCCATTGATTTAGGTTGTCTTCAGTTAAAGCTTTCGCCCAAGATTGAATGCTATGTAAAACTTGTTCAGGTGTAAACCAACCATTGTGCGATTGCGAAAGTTCAATCAAAGATGCAAAGTTATCAAAGAACAAATCGTTATGTAAAACTGATGCCGATTTAACGTTTCCTTCTTCAGAAAATTGACGTAAGAAATTCCCTAATTCAACAAAACTCGATTTTATTTCACTTTGTAACATTTGTAACTTGTTTATGTTTGGTTTACATTGTATTTTTGTAGCGCAAAATTAATCATAATATTAGAATATCACGTTTTTCTGAATTCTAATTTCTAAATACAAAAGAATCATGGCAATTATAATAACAGACGAGTGTATCAACTGCGGGGCTTGCGAGCCAGAATGTCCAAATACAGCAATTTATGAAGGAGCAGATGATTGGAGATGGAAAGATGGTACAAAACTAAGTGGTAAAGTAATTTTACCTGATGGAACTGAAGTAGATTCAGATGCGGCTCAAAACCCAATTTCTGATGATATTTATTACATTGTTCCAGGAAAATGTACGGAGTGTAAAGGTTTTCATGAAGAACCACAATGTGCTGCGGTTTGTCCAGTAGATTGTTGTGTTCCCGATGATAATCATGTGGAAAGTGAAGAAACATTGTTAAACAGACAATCGTTTTTACATAACGAATAAATCAAGCTCCTCAATTTGAGGAGTTTTTTGTATGAAGAAAACAGTAATAGTTGTTTTATTTATTATTTCAGCAATTCATTTTTACATTAAATATTATGAGTTGTCCGAGTATAATTGTTATACAGGTAAAATTATTGGTTTTACAGATGTTAATGTAAGACAGATTGAAAAAAGAGGTGTTAGTTATTTTTCAAGAAAAATTCCTGTAGTTGAATACACCAATGAAGAAGGAAAGAAATTAGTTTATGAAGATGGAACTAGAGTTTTTTACTCAAATTTTGAAATAAATGAATCTGTAAAAGTTTTAGAAAAGAATAATAATAAATATAATGTTAGAATATATTCCTTTTTTTACTATTGGATATATTTAATTCATGTAATTGTAATTTTTTTATTGACAACAATAATTTCTGGAGTTATATTTAAGTTTATTTTAAAAAAGTAAAAGAAGTTTAATTAATTGATTTCATTTAAAATTCCTGATTCTCATTTAAATTTCTTATATTTGATTGATAATCGGGAATTTATGATAAAAAAACTTACTTTTTTATTATGGTTTTTCACTACTTTCGTCTTTTCACAAAATCTCGAGTTTACCATAATTGTGAAAGATTTCGATACCGATTTGCCTATTGAGGAAGTTACAATTACAGCTCTCAAAACTCGTCAAGGCTTTTTAACCAACAAAGAAGGAAAAGCGATTATTAGCCTAACTCGATCTTCCGATTTAGAATTCATTCACTCCTCCTACAAGACTCTTGTGGTGAAATTTGCAACCTTAGATAAAAAGGAAAATGTAGTGTATTTAGAGCCTAATACACAACAATTAGATGAATATATCATTACTAAAGATCATCCTCAAGAAATCTTAAAAAGAATTATTGAAAATTCTAAAGAGAAAATCACCATTCCAATAAGTTTGAAAGTGTATTTGCACGAATTTTATAAACAAGATAATCAAATCGTTTTTTTTAATGATGGATTGATAAATTTTCAAATTTTAGGAAATGAGAAAGCTATAAAAACGGATATTTTAATAGAACAAAATCGTGCTGTTGGTGTTTTAGATGGTGATATTGATGCCGATGTTTTAGGTTACGATTTGAATAACATCATCGAAAATTATTATCAATTCAAATATCTAGAGGAAGTACTCGATGCTAGAGCAAAGAAGATTTATGATTTTTCAGTAAAAACCTATCCTTCTAACGAAGATTATTTGGTAATTAAAATTGTTCCATTGCCTGAATCTAAAGGAATTTTGTCTGACTTTATGGTGGTTTATGATAGCAATAAAAAGTTGATAATCGAAGTTAGCTCGTATGTAACTCCAGACCGACTTCAAACTTATAAAGAAAGCATGTTTGCTTCCAGAAAAGTATATAAGTTAGAATTTAAAAATACGTTCCGATTAGAAGGTAATTACTATTATTTAGCCAATTCTAAAGAAGTTATTGGTTTTGAAAAGAAGTATAAAAATAAAGAACGAAGAATAGAAGTCAAGAATCACATGGTAATCACCGATTTCAACAAAAAAACTTTTGAATATGGTGAAAAAAACATTTTCAAAGGAAAATCGCTTATCAATAAAAAGACTTCGTTTTTTACTGATTATTGGGATATCGAATCAGGATTTGCTTCTACTTCAGAAGAAAAAGCAATTATTGAACGATTAGGAAAAGGCAACGAAGAAAACCAAAACGAAGTCGAAAATCCTAAAGAATAACTACTTCGTCATCATATTTAATCTTTTGGGTGTAATTAGTTTTGTTTATAGATTTTCGTCACTTCGAGTGATTTTTAAAAGTAAAAATGCTAATTTTTAGTTTTAAAAATAGTATCGAGAACTATAGAAATTATAATTTTTATTACTGTTCTTGCATTTTATATATTTCCATTCAATGCGTTTTTATTTAATACTTTGATACTAATTAGGATTAAAGTATATTTGCGCACTTTTAAAAATTACATTCAGAATGAAACGCTTTGCGTTACATATCACTTAATAAAAAATATCAAATAGATATGAAAGCAGGAATTGTAGGATTACCAAATGTTGGAAAATCAACTTTATTTAATTGTTTATCAAACGCTAAAGCGCAAAGTGCTAACTTTCCGTTTTGTACTATAGAACCTAATATTGGAGTAGTAAACGTTCCAGATCCACGTATTGCTCGTTTAGAGGAATTGGTAAAACCAGAGCGTGTTCAAATGGCAACGGTAGATATCGTAGATATTGCAGGTTTAGTAAAAGGAGCAAGTAAAGGAGAAGGTTTAGGTAATCAATTCTTAGGAAACATTAGAGAATGTAACGCCATTATTCACGTTTTACGTTGTTTTGATAACGATAATATCGTACACGTTGATGGTAATGTAAATCCAATTCGCGATAAAGAAACGATTGATATCGAATTGCAATTAAAAGACTTAGAAACAGTTGAAAAACGTTTGGAAAAAACCAATCGCGCTGCAAAAACAGGAAACAAAGAAGCACAAGCTGAAAAAGCTTTGTTAGATAGAATTCGCGAAACTTTATTGGCTGGAAAATCAGCTCGTACAGTAGTTCCTCAAAATCAAGATGAGGAAGAAATGTTAGAAAGTTTCCAATTAATCACAACAAAACCAGTTTTATATGTTTGTAATGTGGACGAAGCTTCTGCAGTAAACGGAAACAAATATGTAGACCAAGTTCGTGAATTAGTTAAGGATGAAAATGCTGAGGTAATCGTTCTTTCAGTAGGAGCAGAAGCAGATATTACAGAATTAGAAAGCTATGAAGAGCGTCAAATGTTTTTACAAGATATGGGATTAACTGAGCCAGGTTCGGCAGTGTTAATTCGTGCAGCTTATAAATTATTAAAATTACAAACCTATTTCACGGCTGGTGTTAAAGAAGTTCGTGCTTGGACAATCAACATCGGAGATACAGCGCCAAAAGCAGCAGGAGTAATCCATACTGATTTCGAAAAAGGATTTATCCGTGCAGAAGTTATCGCATTCGAAGATTTCTCAAACTACGGTTCAGAAGCTAAAGTAAAAGAAGCAGGAAAATTAAGAGTAGAAGGAAAAGAATACATTGTAAAAGATGGTGATGTAATGCATTTCCGTTTTAATGTGTAAATATGAAGAAATTATTTTTTGTAATTATTTTTATTTGCTTTCCACTAGTATTGGTAGCTCAAGATAAAATTAAATTTGGAGTAAATGGAGGTTTAAATTATGCTAGTCTTAGAGGAAATGATTTGGCTGAAGATTTAGATCCAGGTATTTCTTATTTAGTGGGAGTTTCGGCTGAATATTTCTTAAAAGAAAACTTGTCAATTTCAGCTAATTTAAACTATGAAAATAAAACGGCTAAAGATAATGGAAATGTTTATCTAATTGATGAATATGGATTTCCTACAATGATTAAAAGTGATTCTAAATCTATTTACAACTATTTAGTATTGCCCGTTTATGTAAATTATTATTTTGGTAAAAAAGACGATTTCTATGTTAATGGAGGTATGTTTTTAGGTTATCTATTAAATTCTAAACTCACTTCGAAAAATTCTGAAAATGACACTGATACAATAGATATGAATAAGAAAATTGATGCAGGATTGGTTTTTGGATTTGGAAAGGTATTTCAACTAAATGATAAAAATGAGTTAAAATTAGAGATTAGAGAAAATTTGGGTTTGGTAAATACAAGCGATGTTGATGTATATAACGATGGAACAATAAAAACAAATTCACTTAATTTAATTTTAAATTGGAATTTTAATTTATAGATAATATTCAGAACCGAGTTAAAGAAAATAAACAAACCGTTGAAGCTTTTCAGCGGTTTTTTTGTGGCACAAAATTTGCCTTTGGAATCAAAACAAACTATCATGAAAAATCTCTTAATTTTATCGGCAATAATGCTATTTTATGCTTCTTGCAAAGAACGATCGGCACACCCTATTGGTAACACATATTATTATCAAGAACCACAACCTATCAATGATTCAGAGTTAAATTCAATTCCAAATAAATATTTAGGATTGTATGTAAATGAAGATTCTATCTATTTGAATGTTTCAAAAAGAATGATTGTAGAAGAAAGTTTTTTTAAATTCCGAATTCATAAAAATAGTTTAGATTCGATTGCTGATGAAATTGTGAG
>NZ_JAIWOF010000236.1 GCF_020217025.1 Flavobacterium sp.
CGATAATGGTAAATATAGGTTCAAAAATGAAACGACTTTTTTAGAAGATAAAATTATTGGAGATTCTATTGAATTTTCAAAAAAGGAAATAGATACTTTTTTTATCTTTTCTGATAAACAAAAAGCGAAACGGATTAATGGTAAGTTGGTTATAAGTGATAAAGATTCCATTTATTGGCAATCTAAATTGGTTTATTTGAATAAAGATAAATTGGTAATTAAGTATTTGTATTCGGATGATGATTTAAGAAAAATGGATTCTATAACTAAAGTAAAATCCAAACAGTTAGATTCGACAACGTATGTGATTTTTCCATCAAGATCTGAATTTAAAAGATTTTTTGAAGTTAAAAACTTTGGTTATGAATCAAAATACAAGAAAATTGCAAAATGAAAATTATCAAAAAGCTGCTGAAATACATAGTGATTTTCATTTTATCATTGGTCACGTATTTGTTAATCGTAACGTTATTGTCTTTTATTTCTGTAAACGAAGATTTGGTTGAAAATCAAAAAGAAATTCCCATTTACATTCTAACAAACGGTGTGCATACCGATATCGTTTTGCCAATTAAAAATGAACATCACGATTGGTCAAACCAACTCAAATTTAAAGAAACAAAATCAAAAGATACTACGTATCAATATGTAGCTTTAGGCTGGGGCGATAAAGGTTTTTATTTAGAAACACCAACTTGGGCAGATTTAAAAACAAGTACAGCTTTAAAAGCGGTTTCAGGATTGAGTTCGTCAGCAATGCATGTAACGTTTTATAAAAATTTGAAAGAGAATCAATCTTGCAAAAAGATTCAAATTTCGTTAGAAAATTATAAAAAGTTAATTGCATTTATTAACGAATCTTTCCAAATCAAATCAGGCGATTTCCTAAAAATTGAAACCGATGCCTTTTACGGAAAACACGATGTTTTTTACGAAGCAAACGGAAGTTATTCATTATTTTACACTTGCAATTCTTGGGCAAACCAAGCCTTAAAAGCAGCCAATCAAAAAGCTGCTCTTTGGACAATTTCGGATAGTGGAATTTTTAGACATTATGAGTAATTAGAAAGTCTTTTTTCTTAACTCTTTTTTCTATCTTCTTAACCATATTTTGTCAATAACTTATCGGATTTTCCTTTCTCAATTTTGGAGATATATACTATATTGCACAAAATCCAAAATCTGTCTATGTTAGAGCAAAATCAATATACCGAAGACAACATACGTTCGCTCGATTGGAAAGAGCACATTCGTATGCGTCCAGGTATGTATATCGGAAAATTAGGTGACGGTTCATCGCCTGATGATGGTATTTATATTCTGTTAAAGGAAGTTATGGACAACTGTATCGATGAATTCGTTATGGGTGCCGGAAAAACCATTGAAGTCACTATCAAAGATAAATTGGTAACCGTTCGCGATTATGGTCGAGGTATTCCGTTAGGAAAAGTGGTCGATGTAGTTTCCAAAATGAACACAGGAGGAAAATACGATTCCAAAGCCTTCAAAAAATCCGTAGGTTTAAATGGTGTCGGAACTAAAGCCGTAAATGCCCTTTCGAATTATTTTCGAGTAGAATCGGTTCGTGATAACCAACAAAAAGCAGCGGAATTTTCAGCAGGAAATCTTACTCTTGAAGAAGACGTTCAAGAAACTACAAAACGTAAAGGAACTAAAGTTTCCTTCATTGCTGACGAAACCATATTTAAAAACTATAAGTATCGTAATGAGTACATCATTAAAATGCTTAAAAATTATTGTTATTTAAATCGCGGTTTAACCATTTATTACAATGGCGAAAAGTACGTTTCTGAATTTGGACTAAAAGATTTATTAGAAGAAAATATTGCCGAAGACGATATGGTATATCCAATCATTCACCTAGAAGGAGATGATATTGAAATTGCCATCACGCACAGTAAATCACAATATTCAGAAGAATACCATTCGTTTGTAAACGGACAAAATACTACCCAAGGAGGAACGCATTTAGGCGCTTTTCGTGAGGCAATTGTAAAAACCATCAAAGAGTTTTACAACAAACCTTTTGAAGCTTCTGATATTCGTAAATCGATTGTTTCAGCAGTTTCGGTAAAGGTTGAAGAACCAGTTTTTGAATCGCAAACTAAAACCAAATTAGGTTCTACTGAAATTGGTCCAAATGGTCCTTCGGTTAGAACGTTTGTGAATGATTTCATTAAAACGAAATTAGATAACTTCTTACATAAAAATCCAGAATTGGCTGATGCGTTATTACGTAAGATTTTACAAGCGGAGCGCGAACGTAAAGAACTTTCAGGAATTAGAAAATTAGCCAAAGACCGCGCTAAAAAAGCCAGTCTTCACAATAAAAAATTACGTGATTGTCGTGTGCATTTAACCGATGCGAAAAATCCAAGAAGTTTAGAAAGTACGCTTTTTATTACCGAGGGAGATTCGGCTTCGGGTTCGATTACGAAGAGTCGCGATGTAAATACACAAGCGGTATTCAGTTTACGTGGTAAGCCTTTGAACTCGTATGGAATGACAAAGAAAATTGTGTATGAAAACGAAGAATTCAATTTATTACAAGCCGCATTAAATATCGAGGAAGACATGGGTGATTTACGTTACAACAATATCGTAATTGCAACCGATGCCGACGTCGACGGTATGCACATTCGCTTGTTGTTGATTACGTTTTTCTTGCAATTTTTCCCAGAGTTGATCAAAGACGGACATTTGTATATTCTACAAACGCCACTATTCCGTGTGAGAAACAAAAAAGAAACGATTTACTGTTACAGCGAAGAAGAACGAGTAAACGCCATTGAAAAACTAAAACCAAAACCAGAAATCACCCGATTCAAAGGATTAGGGGAAATTTCACCAGATGAGTTCAAACACTTCATTGGGCAAGACATTCGATTAGATCCTGTTATGTTAGATAAAGCCACTTCTATTGAAACCTTGTTAGAGTTCTACATGGGTAAAAACACCCCAGACCGCCAAGAGTTTATCATTAACAATTTGAAAGTGGAGTTGGATGTGGTGGAGAAGAATTAGGTAATGATAAAATATAAATCATATATATTCTGGTATTGGAATTCCATTTGTAGCGCTATTGGTTTCTATATTGTTTTATTTTATTGCTATTGCATTTTTTGTAGATTGGGTTTCATGGATGGTGATAAGTTTTGGAATAGCACTTTTTGTTTATAGTTTTAAATGGATAAATAATGAAATGTTTGATATTTATTTTAAAGAGAATGAAATAGAAATCAAATATGTTTACAGAAAGAAGATACAAATTATCAATTATCAAGATTTAATAAAATATACATTTATTGAAACATCTAAGAGTTCTAATAATTCATTTAAAACAAAAGATTTTCATTTTGTCTTTAACAGAGTAGTAGCTAATAATCATTTTATTGAGTTTTATAAATTTTTAAAATCAAAAAACGAAAATTTAGAAATTGAAATTTTTCCATTAAGCTCTAATTTAGAATACTTAAGACAACAAGAATTTGGACTTAGTTATAGAAAAATATTAAAAGAAACATTATAATTCATCGTAATGAAAGACGAAGAAGATAACATCATTCCAAACGAAGACGAAAATTTCGATAATCAAGACGATTCTACTAACGAGGAAGGTTTTGACGATATTCACGTTTCAACGGGACATCATTTTTACGAAAACAACGAAAACCCAGAAGACACCATTACCAAAGTTACAGGAATGTACAAAGATTGGTTTTTGGACTATGCTTCCTATGTAATTCTGGAACGTGCAGTTCCGGCAATTGAAGACGGGTTTAAACCGGTGCAACGCCGTATCATGCACTCAATGAAAGAGTTAGATGACGGTCGTTACAATAAAGTGGCAAATATCGTTGGACACACCATGCAGTATCACCCTCACGGAGATGCGAGTATTGGTGACGCTATGGTGCAAATTGGGCAAAAAGACCTAATTATCGACATGCAAGGAAACTGGGGAAATATCTTAACAGGAGATAGTGCCGCAGCTTCCCGTTACATCGAAGCCCGAATTTCAAAATTTGGACACGATGTGCTGTATTCTCCAAAAATTACCGAATGGGGAATGTCGTACGATGGTCGTCGTGCCGAACCAATTAATCTTCCGGTGAAGTTTCCGTTGTTGTTAGCACAAGGAGCAGAAGGTATTGCCGTAGGTTTATCGACTAAAGTTTTACCTCATAATTTCAATGAGTTAATAGATTCGTCTATCAAAATATTAAAAGGAAAACCTTTTACCTTATATCCTGATTTTCCAACCGCTGGTATTGCTGACGTTTCCAATTACAATGATGGATTACGAGGCGGTCGTGTGCGTGTGCGTGCAAAAATTGGTCAATTAGACAAACAAACTTTGGTGATTACGCAAATTCCGTTTTCAACCAATACGGGAACTTTGATTGATAGTATTTTGAAAGCCAACGAAAAAGGGAAAATTAAAATCAAGAAAATTGAAGACAACACTGCTGCTGAGGTTGAAATTTTAATTCACCTTCCGCCAGGGGTTTCTCCAGATAAAACCATTGATGCATTGTATGCATTCACGGCTTGTGAAACTTCGGTGGCGCCGTTAGGTTGTGTGATTGAAAATCATAAACCTTTGTTTATAGGTGTTTCTGATATGTTGAAAATTTCGACAAACAGAACGGTTGATTTGCTAAAACGCGAGTTGGAAATTCAGTTAGACGAATTAGAAAACAAATGGCATTTCTCTACCTTAGAAAAGATTTTCATTCGTGAAGAAATGTACATTGACTTCAAATTGTATTCCGACAGAGAATCGTTGTACAAATATATGTACGACCGATTTGATCCGTTTTTAAAATCATTTGTTCGTGAAATTAACGATGACGATTTGCAAAAATTAACGCAAATTCCAATGATTCGTATTACACGTTTCGACTCGGATAAAGCCGATGAAGCGATTTCGAAATTGGAAGCTGAAATGGAACAAGTAAAACATCATTTGGATCATATTATTGATTATACAATTGATTTCTTTCAAAAACTAAAAGACAAATACGGAAAAGGTCGCGAACGTCAAACTGAATTAAGAAGTTTTGATAATATTGAAGCTACGAAAGTGGTTTTAAGAAACACAAAATTATATGTAAATCGTGAAGAAGGTTTCTTTGGAACCGGTTTAAAGAAAGACGAATACGTTGCCGATTGTTCTGATATTGACGATGTGATTGTTTTCCTTCGCGATGGAAAGATGATGGTTTCAAAAGTTGATGATAAGAAATTCGTTGGAAAGGACATTATTCACATTGCGGTTTTTGATAAAAACGACAAGCGAACTATTTACAACATGATGTATCGTGATGGTAAAAATGGTTCTACTTTCATCAAACGTTTCAATGTTTCGGGCGTTACTCGTGATAAATTTTACGATTTAACACAAGAAAAACCAGGTTCAATGGTGTCGTATTTCTCAGCTAATCCGAACGGAGAAGCTGAAGTAGTTACCATTTTATTACGCCAAGTAGGAAGCGTGAAAAAACTGAAATGGGATGTAGATTTCTCAGATATTGCTATCAAAGGAAGAGCTTCTCGTGGAAATACGGTGACCAAATATCCAATCAAAAAAATCGAATTAAAAGAGAAAGGAATTTCGACTTTACGTCCAAGAAAAGTTTGGTTTGATGATACGGTACAACGTTTAAATGTCGATGGAAGAGGCGAGTTGTTAGGCGAATTCCGTCCAAATGATCGTTTGTTGATTGTTAATCAATCTGGAAAACTGAAAACCATTATTCCAGAATTGACTACGCATTTCGATGAAGATATGATCGTATTGGAAAAATGGAATCCAAACAAACCGATTTCCTGTATTTATTATTGTGGAGAAAAAGACCGATACTTCGTAAAACGTTTCTTAGTTGAAAACGAAAACAAAGAGGAAATCTTCATTACGGAACACGAAAAATCGCAATTAGAAATTGTTTCTACCGATTGGCGACCAGTTGCTGAGGTAATTTATGCCAAAGTAAAAGGTGTTCAAAAAGAAAATCAAATCGTTGATTTAGAGCAATTTATTGCGGTGAAAGGAATTAAAGCTTTGGGTAACCAATTGACGACAGATAAGGTAAAGCAAATTAATTTGTTGGATCCATTACCATATGAAGAAATTTTGGAAGAACCAGAAGCACAAACTGAAGCTACAGATGAAAGTGAAGGTGCTGATATTCAGGATTTCAACATAGAATTAGACGATGACGGACAAATTACGTTGTCTTTAGAATAAGATTCTGACCTGCAAGGTATTTTACTTTGCAGGTTTTTTTTATTGATTTTTATCATTTTTCATCCCAAATAAAACACTTAATTTCGCCCTAAATTAAAACACAACAACATGTCAACATTCCCATCAGACATTGAAATTGCGCAAAATGCAACAATGTCTCATATTAAAGATATTGCCAAAAAAATCAACATTTCAGAAGATGATTTAGAATTTTACGGCAAGTACAAAGCCAAATTACCACTACACTTACAAAAAGAAAACCCAAAAGGCAAACTGATTTTAGTTTCTGCCATGTCACCAACGAAATATGGTGAAGGTAAAACAACCATGTCTATCGGTTTGACGGATGGTTTGAATTACATCGGTAAAAAAGCGATTGCGGTTTTACGTGAACCTTCGCTTGGACCTGTTTTTGGTTTAAAAGGTGGTGCTGCTGGTGGTGGTTATGTGCAAGTGTTACCCATGGAAGATATCAATTTGCATTTTACAGGTGATTTTTCAGCGATTGAAAAAGCGAATAACTTGCTTTCTGCGGTGATTGATAACAATTTGCAAAACACGAAATATTCTTTAAATCTCGACGCAAAATCGATTGCATGGAAACGTGTGATGGATATGAATGACCGTTCTTTACGTCAGATTATTATTGGAGTAGGAGCGAAAGCGAATGGTACCATGCGTGAAGACGGTTTCAATATTACACCCGCTTCAGAAGTGATGGCGATTTTATGTTTGGCAAAAGATTTAGAAGATTTGAAATTCCGATTAGGAAATATATTTGTTGGAAAAACGTTAGATGGAAAAGCTATTTTCGCTCGTGATTTGAATGTAGTAGGAGCCATGGCAACTTTATTGAAAGATGCGATTAAACCTAACTTAGTGCAAACGATTGACGGAAATCCAGCCATTTTGCACGGTGGACCATTTGCTAGTATTGCACAAGGAACGAATACAGCAATTGCAACTAAAATGGGCTTATCGTTAGGTGATTATGTAGTAACAGAAGCCGGTTTTGGTGCCGATTTAGGTGCCGAAAAATTTCTTCATATCAAATGTGAACAAAGTGGTTTGAAACCCGATGCTGTGGTTTTAGTAGCTACGATTAGAGCTATTAAGCATCACGCGGGATTAGCTGCTGAAGATTTTAAAACGGAAAACGTAAGCGCGATTGAAAAAGGCTTCTGCAATTTGGAAAAACACATTGAAAACATGCAACAATTTGGATTAAATCCTGTAGTTTGTATCAATGCTTTTCCAGATGATACGCAAGCAGAATATGATAAATTGAAGGAATTGTGTACTTCAAAAGGTGTAAGTGCTATTGTAAACACAGCTTTTGTTCAGGGTGGAAAAGGTTCGGCTGAAGTAGCGCAAAAAGTAATTGAAGAAATTGAAAAAGGAACAGCCAATTACCAACCATTATACCAACCATCGGATAGTATTGAGCATAAAATTAATGTGGTAGCCAAAACGATTTATGGTGCGAATTCAGTAGAATTTTCTCCAAAATCAAAATCGCAGTTAAAAATGATTAACGACTTAGGTTTTGGTCACTTTTCAATTTGTATGGCGAAAACACCAGCGAGTTTTTCTGATAATGAGAAGTTAATTGGTCGCCCAACAAATTTTGATATTACGGTTCGTGAGTTTGAAATCGCCAGTGGTGCTGGATTTATTGTGCCACTTTTAGGTGAAGTAATGCGAATGCCAGGTTTACCAGCGGTACCAAATGCGGAACGAATTGATATTGATAATAATGGTCTGATTACAGGATTGTCGTAATCACATCTTCTATAAAATAAAAATGTCCCGAAAATATCGGGACATTTTTTATGTAATAACTTTTTAATTAGTTTTTCTTACGCATTTTCATGTTTATAAATTCAACAGCCAATGAAAAAGCAATTGCAAAATACAAATAACCTTTAGGAACTGCTCCCACATGTTGCCCTGCTAATTGTGCATTAGATAAATGCATGCTTTCAGTAATTAACATAAATCCGATTAGAATTAAGAAAGCTAAACCTAAAATTTGAATCGATGGATTAGCATTTACAAAATTCCCAACAGGTACTGCAAACAACATCATGATTCCTACAGAAATTACTACGGCAGTAATCATAATTACTAAGGCACCTTCGATACCGTTTGTCATACCAACAGCTGTTAAGATACTATCAACAGAGAAAATAATATCAATTAACAAAATTTGACCAATTACACTTGCAAATGATTTAGCTGCAGAAGTTTTAAGTTCTTTCTCTTCTTCACCTTTGTGGTCTACTTTTTCGTGAATTTCTTTGGTACTTTTGTAAATTAAGAACAAGCCTCCAAGTAATAAAATTAAAGCTTGACCTGTAATATCTGCTGAGAACCAACCAAAGTCAAAACTAAACCATGGCGCTTTCATGGCAATTAATAAAGTAATTCCGAATAGCAATGCGATACGCATAAACATGGCTAAGAAAAGTCCTATTCTAGTAGCTTTTTTACGTTTTTCTTGCGGTAATTTTCCCGTAACAATCGAAATGAAAATGATGTTGTCGATACCTAAAATAATTTCTAAAAAAGTTAAGGTCAAAAGTGCTATCCAAGCATCGGGATTTAAAAATACTTCCATTTTTATGTTTTAGTTTTAAAACTAGTTATACGTCGGCTAGTTTAGTTTTGTTACAGTCCCGCGTTGTTTTTTTGAATCTCCTACAAAAGAATATTCAAATGTATAGGAATTCGCATTGGTAGTCAAAATTTTCATTTGAACTGCTTTTTTCTCTTCTCTATTTTTTGGATGAGTATTTTGCATAATGTATTCGCAATCATTTGTCCATCGAACTTTAAAAGTGTCTATTTTTCCTTCGTATGTTTCAATTTGAATAGAATCGTTTCGTTCGAATGTGCTTGCGTATTTTTTGCCTTCGATTTCAGTTTCTGATGTGAATTTACCAGTTTTGAAATCTTTACAATTACGTTCTTGATTGTAACAAGAAGTTAGCAATGTAAGTAGTAATAAACTGCAAATAGAATATTGTATTTTAAATTTCATAATTAATTTTTGAAATTGATCTTGTTATTGATTGTTTTTATCACCATCAAATAAGCTTTTAACTAAAGTCATAATTCCTTTAAATATCAAAAACATAGCTGCTAAGGCAATAATAATTCCTAATGCTAATATGTAAGGGTATAAAGGATGCTTTTCGTTTTTGAAAGCACTATTAATAATGATTGGGCCAAGAAATAATAAAGGCAAGGCACCTGAAAGATATTTTATCCCTTTTGCTAATATGTTTTTATCTGTTGCCATTAGAAATTAATTCGAAGTCCAACTCCGTTAGCATTATTCACTAGATTCAATTCGAAATTATCACCTAAAGTTTTCTTTTGTTCTTGTAAACCCGAATTATAAATATCAACACTATTTTGAACCATTTTCTTTCTTCCCGATAAAATTGGAATCGAAATTGCCATTAAACCTACACCAGCATAGGAAATAACAGTTGGATATTTCTCATTTGATACCAAACCTTTTACTAAATCAGCTACAGTTCCACCAATTCCTAAACCAAGCAAAAAACCACCAAGCGATTCTTTCGTTTTGGCTTTTTTAAATAAATGCAACGCTTTTAAATCGGTTTTCATTAAAGTTTTAGTTTCAAAAGAAGATAATTGTTCTCCGTCTTGATAAATTTTCCCGTTTGTATACTCTAATTTTTGAGCAAACGATATTGA
>NZ_JAIWOF010000184.1 GCF_020217025.1 Flavobacterium sp.
AAAACCTAATATTGCTACGATTAAAAAGAATTGTTTCATGATATATTTTATTTGTTGTTATTATAAAAATCTACTGCATTTCTAACACTTCCGTGTGTTTGTAATAATTGATTGGCTTCTTCATAACTTACCGGAATTTCCTCCATAATCATTCTCGTGCCTCTATCAATTAATTTGGTATTACTCAACTGCATGTCAACCATTTTGTTCCCTTTTACTTTTCCTAACTGAATCATAGTGGCTGTTGAAATCATGTTTAAAACCAATTTCTGAGCCGTTCCAGCTTTCATGCGAGAACTTCCTGTTACGAATTCTGGTCCAACCACTACATCAATTGGAAATTTAGCGGTTTTTGATAACGGACTTTCCGCATTGCAACTGATACTTCCGGTGCTGATATTATTTTGATTGCACATTTCCAATCCACCAATCACATAAGGCGTAGTTCCTGATGCGGCAATTCCAACCACAACATCGTTTTCGTTGATGTTCCATTGTTGTAAGTCTTTCCAAGCTTGTTTTCTGTTGTCTTCGGCAAATTCTACTGCTTTTCTAATCGCCGTATCGCCACCAGCAATAATTCCGATTACCAAATCAAACGGAACTCCAAAAGTAGGCGGACATTCCGAAGCATCTACAATTCCTAAACGACCAGAAGTTCCAGCTCCAATGTAAAACAAACGACCACCTTGTTTCATTTTCGAAATAATTTCTGTCACTAGTTTTTCAATTTGTGGTAACGCTTTTTCAACAGCTAACGGAACAGTTTTGTCTTCGTTATTGATATTCGTCAACAAATCCGTAACCGACATTTTCTCTAAATGTTCGTATTTGGAAGCTTGTTCAGTGGTTTTGGTAAAGTTCATGCGATTATTTTAAAACGTGATGTGCTAAAACATTTTGCACATCATACACATTAACTGATTTATTAAATTGTTTCACGATACTCGGATTGGCTTCGCTTGATACCCAAATTTTCAATTCGGCTTCTAAGTCAAACGTTCCTGCCGTTTCTACACTAAAACGTGAAATACTTTTGTAAGTGATGGATTTATATTCGATTTTGCTACCGGTAATTCCTTGTTTTTCAATTAGAATTAATCGTTTGTTGGTAAAAATAAAAGTATCACGAATCAATTTGAAACCCAATTCGATTTCTTCACCTGTAATTAAAAGCTTGCCGTAATCTTTCACTAAAGTTTCTTGATTTACAGCACCTGCATTGCCAAGTAGCGCAGAAAATAATCCCATATTAAATGTTTTAAATGTTCTTCAAATTTAAGTAAAAAGTACTTACGTTTTATGTTGAGTTACGATTAATGTGAATGTCCCATTTCAATTATATAAGCCAACACAAAACCAAATACAATCATGGTAATTTTAGCCAAATTGAATTTATGTCCTTCGTTACTTTCAAAAATAATAGTAGACGAAATGTGAAATAAAATTCCCACTACAACCGCCGAAATTTCTTTTGAGTAATGTTGGGCAAAATGCATTTGTTCCGCTAATAAAGTTCCTAGTGGTGTCATTAATGCGAAAGAAAACATAAAAGCAAAAATCATCATTTTATTCATCTTCGCATTTACGAAAAACAAAGTCAAAATAATAGCAATAGGGAAGTGGTGTATGGCAATTCCGTAAGCTAAATTGTTGTTTTCGTGAATTGGGAAACCTTCTAACAACGCATGAATACACAAACTAATAAACAACAACCATGGAATATGATGCAATTCGTTATGCTCGTCAGTATGCACGTGAACGTGACCGTGTTCGGCTCCTTTTGAGAAAAATTCTAATAAGATTTGGAACAAAATTCCAATCATAATAAAAACACCAACTGGCAACGTGGCATGCGCTTCTTCTCCTTCGTGAACGTGGTTATGTCCTTCGCTAAATAATTCGGGAAGTAAGTGTAAAACCGTTAACGAAAGTAAAAACGCACCACTGAACGCCAACAATAATTTGATGTTTTTTTTCTTTTGTGGTTTTAAAACTAATGCGAATAAAAACCCTAAAATAACGGCTGAAAAGGTGATGATATATTGCATTATTTAAAAATCATAATTAAACGTTCCGATTGTGTTTTAAAGAATTTTCGCAATTTATAATCGCCAAAAATATCCAAAAGATAAATGCCGGCTTCTTCCATCATTTTCTCAAAATCTTCTAAGCGAAGGGCTTGTACTTTTTCGGTGAAATGAAACTTTTCGCCTTTATCTTCAAAATCAATTTCTTTGTAAATGTGTCCGTCTTTCAAGTAACGTTTTATGTGAAAATCAATTCCGTCTACCGATTTTATTTCATCGGCAACTAAATTTTCTAAAACATAATCCACATTCATAAAATCAATAACCGCAAAACCTGTTTCGGTTAAACTGTTGTGAATGGCTTTGATGGTTTTGTAATTGTCGGCATCGTCTTCAAAATAGCCAAAACTTGTGAATAAATTGAAAATAGCATCGTACTTTTCGTTACACATTTCACGCATATCGTGCACTTTGAAATGCAGTTTTTCATTGGCAAACTCAGACGCTTCTTTAATGCTGTTTTCAGATAAATCGGCACCTGTAACATCAAAACCTAAGGAATTCAAATAAATCGCATGACGACCTTTTCCACAAGCCAAATCTAGGATTTTAGCATCTTCTGGAAGGTTTAAGTAATGCGTCAAATTGTCCATTAACAATTGCGCTTCTTCATCGTTGCGTTCTTTGTATAAAATGTGATAATATTCGGTATCAAACCAAGATTCGAACCAATTTGAAGGTTGTTGGTTGTTGGTTGTTGCTTGTTTATTATTGCTATCTGACATTAATTCTGAATTCGTTTCTTTCAAGTAGCAAATTTAATGTATTTTTGCACAAGAATACCCTAATTATTACGATTGCAATTGATTTTTGCAATTGAACTTGAATTTGTAGAATGGAAAATTTTAAAATGACTGCCAAAACCTTCTTTGGTTTTGAAGAAATATTAGCTAAAGAATTGCAGATTCTTGGCGCGCAACATGTGGAAATCGGTACACGTGTGGTGAGTTTTAAAGGCGATAAAGGATTTATGTACAAAGCTAATTTGGCGCTGCGTACAGCTTTAAAAATCTTAAAACCCATTAAAACTTTTAAAGCACACAACGATAAAGCGTTGTATGAAGGTATCAGAGCGATTGATTGGTCGGATTACTTAACAGAACACAATACGTTTTTAGTAGAAACTACGTTGCATTCTGAAAACTTCAACCACAGTCAGTTTGTGGCTTTGAAAACCAAAGATGCTATTGTAGATCAATTTAGAGATTTGAACGGAAAGCGTCCAAGCATCGATAAAGATTTCCCAGATTTACAAATTCACGTGCATATCGATAGAGATAATGTAACGGTTTCCTTAGATTCTTCGGGAGCTTCTTTGCATCATAGAGGATATAGAAGCGCTACTAACATTGCACCTATCAACGAAGTGTTAGCTGCAGGAATGTTGATTTTAGCAGGTTGGGAAGGAAAAAGTCATTTCTTAGATCCAATGTGTGGTTCGGGAACTATCTTAGCAGAAGCAGCGATGATTGCTTGTAATATTCCAGCGAATATCAACCGAAAAGAGTTTGCTTTTGAAAAATGGAAAGATTGGGATGCCGAATTGTTTGACAACATTTTAGAATCGTTATTAAAGAAAACACGCGAGTTTCATTACACGATTAAAGGATATGACAAAGCGCCAAGTGCCGTTGCAAAAGCAAAAGACAATGTTAGAAACGCCAATTTAGACGAATATATTACGATTACAAATGAAAATTTCTTCGATTCTAAAAAGGAAACTGAAGGTCCGTTGCACATGGTATTCAATCCACCTTATGGAGAGCGTTTGGATATTGATATGGAGCGTTTTTACAGAGAAATTGGTGATACCTTAAAACAAAATTATCCCAATACCAACGCTTGGTTTATTACTGCGAATTTAGAAGCATTAAAATTCGTAGGGTTAAAACCAAGTAGAAAAATTAAACTTTTCAATGGTAAGTTAGAAGCGCGTTTGGTGAAATACGAAATGTATGAAGGCAGCAAGAAAGGGAAATACATGAATACTGAAGAGTAAAAGTGAAAAGTAAAAAGTCATTTTGACAATTTAACAGTTCAACAATTTATCAATTAAACATTATAAAAAATGAGCAAAAAAGTAAAATCATTCTTATATAACTTCTTAGGATTTGTGGTGATTTATTTACCAACATTATATTTAGTAGGAGAATTTACCCATTTAAATGGCCTTTGGATTCCTATGACGGCATTTATGGTAGCGCTATTATTAGCACCAAAATTTCAAGCGATTAAAACGCATAATGGTGAAAAAATCTACATGAAGTGGCTTTTTATTAAAGGTGTGAAAGAAATAGAATAAGAAAATCCCGAGTGAATGCTCGGGATTTTTTTCTTTATACTTTAAAAATGGCGAGTAGCCATAAACAGCTTTTTAAATTGGGTTTTAACTTTTTGTAGTTTGGAGAGCTTTAGGGATTAACTCTCCAAAAACTATCGATTTAGATTAGGTTTACAGATACAAACCAACCTTCAATCAAGCCCTTATCTTAAATTTAGCAAAACTCCTCTTGGGTGTTACTATTTAGTCTTTTTTTATTATTTTTTTTATCTCTATATAATTATTTGTAATTATTTTTATAAAATACACACCTTTATTCAGTGTATTTAAATCAATAAAACTTATATCTTCTTTTAATGGATTTGTATATACCAGTCTAGTATTCATATCATATACTTCAATATTTATGATTTCAGAAGTATCAATTTTTTCTATATTTATTAGTCCAGAGGTCGGATTCGGATACAAAATTAAATGACTATGATCATTTTCAAATTCATTAATATTTAGAGTTGAACATTCAATTAGAGTAAATATTTGTTTTCCTATTACACTATTATCACCAATTTGTCCATGGTCATTGTTTCCTGATCCTAGAATAGAATTATCAGATTTAATTGTAAATGAATGATAATAACCTGCAGATATATTACTCCAAGTTGCAGAACCCCCAATTTGAATTGGGAATGGGCAATCTGATGTATTGTTATTACCCAATTGTCCATAATCGTTATTACCAAAAGAAAATAATGTGTTATTGTTCTTAACAGCTAAAGAATGAAGAGCGCCTGCAGAAATTTTAGACCATTGACTGCCAATGCCAAATTGCGTTGGTATTATTTTATTATCATAAGAGTTATTTCCTAATTGTCCATAAGTATTAGATCCAAAAGACCAAATTGATCCATTTGTTTTCAAAGCTAATGAATGATAATAACCAGTAGAAATTTTATTCCAATTGGTATCAGTTCCAATCTGAATAGGAATATTTTTATTAATAATGCTATTATCTCCTAATTGTCCATGACTATTTAGACCCCAAGCCCAAAGTGTCCCATCTGATTTAATTGCTAAATTATGAGAATTCTTTGTACTTATTTCTTCCCAATTTGTTGAATTTCCAATTTGTGTAGGTAATACAACAAATGTATTTGTACCATTTCCAATTTGTCCAAATGAATTATCTCCCCAAGCCCATAATGTTTTATTTGTTTTTAATGCTAAATGATGAGCAAAGCCAGAAGATATTTTCATCCAGTCATTATCAATTCCAATCTGTGTTGGTAATTGTGAAAAGGGGTAAATTAATATGCCCCATGCCCATAAAGTTCCATTCGTTTTTAATCCTATTGCATGTGTTGAGCCAGCAGATATTTCAACCCAGTCATTATCATTACCTATCTGTGTTGGTTCTAATTTATTACTATTATCGCTTCCACTTAATTGAAAATGAATATTATCGCCCCAACCCCACAAGGTACCATCATTTTTTATTGCTAATGTGAAAAAATTCCCAGTTGATATTTTGGACCAGCAAGAAAGGGTAACAGATGTTGTAGCACATTGAATGATTGTTGGAGTAGTTATATTTTGTTCATTTCCATTCCCTATATTTCCATGTAGATTCAACCCCCACCCTAATAATGTGCCGTCAGTTTTTATTCCTTTAGTATTACTATTTCCTGAAATTATTTCAACCCAATCATTATTTATGCCAATTTGAGTAGGGATAGAGTAAGGGGGTAATCCAGTTACATCACCGAGTTGATTAGAACCATTATCACCCCAACCCCATAAAGTGCCATTCGATTTAATTGCATGTGCAAAATAACTACCACATTCAATATTAGTCCAATCATAATCGCCCCCTATTTGAGTAGGGTGTAATACGTTAGTTTGAGTACCAACTCCTATTTCAAAATTTCCATTTTGACCCCAACCCCAAATTGAGCCATTATTTTTTAATGCTACATTAAACCAATTTTTACTCGAAACTTTTGACCAATCATTATCGACTCCAACCTGAATGGGATGATTTTTATTAATTACAGTTCCATCACCTATACCTCCTTGATAATTATTACCCCAAGCCCATAATGTTCCATTTGTTTTTATAGCAGTTGTATGAGAATGTCCAGCAGATATATGCAACCAATCATTTTGTGTTCCTATTTGAACAGGATTAGTTTGATATGTATTTGTACCATCTCCTAATTGCCCCTCATAGTTTCTGCCAATTCCCCAAAGTGTTCCGTCATATTTTAGAAAAATTCCATGAAAACTTCCAGAAACAACTTTAATCCAATTATTTTCAACACCAATTTGTGTTGGAATTGAGTAAGAATCATCTAGAAAAGTACCCCATCTCCATAAAGTTCCATCAGATTTAATGCCAAATGAGATATTTTGTCCAGCGGCAATATCAGTCCAATTATTGTCAGTACCTATTTGTGTTGGGGTATGTTTATCTGTAACTGTTCCATCCCCAAGCTGTTTTTGGTTATTCCATCCCCATGCCCATAGAGTTCCATCAGATTTAATAGCTAAAGTGTGATTATCACCAATTTCAACTTTAATCCAACATTGTGAAAAAGATATTTGAGAAATTAAAAATAAACAAAAAAAATTTTTTTTCATCTTAGGGTCAATTTATTTTTATTGCTTGGTTATTTTTTCTCATTTCGTTTATATGCTTGACAGAAATCAGAAATAGCCATTCAATTTTGTGTGTATATGTGTTGCAAAGTAGTTTTTTCAAATATAATAAAATATTTACAAATTTAATAAACAAAAAAATCCCCAACTGCTTGGGGATTTTTTATGAATTTAAAAAGAATATTACTTTCTTTTGATAACTCTTTCTGCCGCTTCTACAATCGCTTGATTGTTTAATTTATATTTTTCCATTAATTGGTCGGGTGTTCCACTTTCTCCGAAGCTATCGTTTACCGCCACAAATTCTTGTGGTACTAAATGGTTTTGAACTAATGTTCTTGAAACGCTTTCTCCTAAACCACCAATAATGTTATGCTCTTCCGCAGTAACAACACAACCTGTTTTCTTAACCGATTTTAAAATTGCTTCTTCGTCTAATGGTTTAATCGTATGAATGTTGATTACTTCAGCCGAAATTCCTTTTGCTTCTAACGCTTCTGCAGCTACTAACGCTTCCCAAACTAAATGTCCAGTTGCAATAATCGTAACATCGGTTCCTTCGTTTAACATAATAGCTTTTCCAATTACAAAAGGTTCGTCAGCTGGCATAAAGTTAGGTACCACTGGACGACCAAAACGCAAATAAGCAGGTCCGTGATGATCTGCTAAAGCAATAGTTGCTGCCTTAGTTTGATTGTAATCGCAAGTATTGATTACCGTCATTCCTGGTAACATTTTCATCAAACCGATATCTTCTAAGATTTGGTGAGTTGCTCCGTCTTCTCCAAGCGTTAATCCCGCGTGAGAAGCACAAATTTTCACATTCTTATCTGAATACGCTACTGATTGACGAATTTGATCGTAAACTCTTCCTGTAGAAAAGTTAGCGAAAGTTCCTGTGAAAGGAATTTTTCCACCAATCGTTAATCCAGCTGCAATTCCAATCATATTCGCTTCTGCAATTCCAATTTGGAAGAAACGCTCTGGGTGGTTTTTCTTGAAATCATCAAATTTTAATGACCCAATTAAATCCGCACAAAGTGCTACTACATTTTCATTTTTTTGACCTAATTCAGTCATTCCAGCACCAAATCCTGAACGGGTATCTTTACTGCCTTGATTTATATATTTTTTCATAATTCTAGTAATCTCCTAAAGTTTCAACATTTTGTTCTAACGCTTTTGCTAATTGATCATCATTTGGCGCTTTTCCGTGCCAAGCGTGTGTGTGCATCATAAAATCTACTCCGTTACCCATTTCAGTATGTAATAAAATACAAACCGGTTTTCCGTTACCTGATTTTGATTTTGCATCAGTTAAACCAGCTTTGATAGCGTCAATGTTGTTTCCTTCTTTGATTTCTAATACAATCCAATCGAATGCTTCAAACTTAGCTTTTACGCTTCCCATTGCTAAAACTTCGTCTGTAGTTCCGTCAATTTGTTTTCCGTTTAAGTCGATAGTCGCAATTAAATTGTCTACTTTTTTAGCTGAAGCATACATAATCGCTTCCCAGTTTTGTCCTTCTTGTAATTCACCATCACCTAAAAGTGCAAAAACCAAATGGTTGTCGTTATTCAATTTTTTAGCTTGCGCTGCTCCAATTGCAACCGACATTCCTTGTCCTAATGAACCCGAAGCCATTCTGATTCCAGGTAAACCTTCATGAGTTGTTGGATGCCCTTGTAATCTAGAATTTAATTTTCTAAATGTTGCCAATTCAGCCACTGGAAAGTATCCGCTTCTAGCTAAAACACTATAAAAAACTGGAGAAATATGTCCGTTTGATAAGAAGAATAAATCCTCACCAATTCCGTTCATATCAAAACCTTCGTTACGTTTCATAACGTCTTGGTAAAGAGTAACCAAAAACTCAGCACATCCCAAAGAACCTCCTGGGTGACCTGAATTTACGGCATGAACCATACGAAGAATATCTCTTCGAACTTGTGTTGTAAAATCTTGTAGTTGTTGCGTGTTAGACATTATAAAAAGATATATATATGTTAATTGGATGCAAAAGTAATTTTATTTTTTTGGTGGTACAAATCATTTTGTTAGAAGTTATTAATAATCAGTGTTAATCATAAATAATTCTAAATTCCAATTTCTAAATTCTAAAATAAATTATCTTTGCCGTTCGTAAAAGCACAATATGAAGTTTGATTTAATTACCAAAGACCCAAAAAGTAAAGCCAGAGCTGGAAAAATAACAACCGATCACGGTGTTATTGAAACCCCAATTTTTATGCCCGTAGGAACCGTGGCTTCTGTTAAAGGAGTGCACCAACGTGAGCTAAGAGACGATATTAATCCAGATATTATTTTAGGAAATACCTATCACTTATATTTAAGACCTCAAACCAAAATTTTAGAAGCGGCTGGAGGATTACATAAATTCATGAATTGGGATAGAAATATCTTAACCGATTCGGGTGGATATCAAGTGTATTCGCTTTCTTCAAACAGAAAAATTAAAGAAGAAGGTGTTAAGTTCAAATCGCATATTGATGGTTCGTACCATTTCTTTTCACCGGAAAATGTAATGGAAATTCAACGTACTATTGGTGCTGATATCATCATGGCTTTCGACGAATGTACGCCTTATCCATGCGATTATCGTTATGCAAAGCGTTCGATGCACATGACACATCGTTGGTTAGATAGATGTATCAATCATTTAGAAAAATTACCATTTAAATACGGTTACGAACAAACGTTTTTTCCAATTGTTCAAGGAAGTACGTATAAAGATTTAAGAGAACAATCGGCGGAATATATTGCAAATGCTGGTGCACAAGGAAACGCTATTGGCGGACTTTCAGTAGGAGAACCAGCTGAAGAAATGTATGCAATGACAGAAGTTGTTACCGCTATTCTTCCAGAAGACAAACCAAGATATTTAATGGGTGTGGGAACGCCAATCAATATTTTAGAGAATATTGCGTTAGGAATTGATATGTTTGATTGTGT